>JBMLPO010000166.1:0-20915 GCA_049242065.1 Bacteroidia bacterium | reverse complement strand
CCTCAAATCAATAAAATGATGTTGAAATCATTATGCCATGACTTGGGAATAGCAGATGAGAAAATTCAAAGTTTGGCTCAGAAAAGTGTAAGAGAAAGATTGGCCGAAACTTTATTGTTTTTGCATCAGACTTTTCATGCAGAGGAGCAAACTATTGATAACTTAATAGCAGTTACATTACCACGTGAAGACATAGCCAATATTGTTGGAACTGCAACTGAAACGGTTATTCGTTTGTTATCAGAATTCAAGAATGATAAACTGATTGATATGGAAGGAAAGAAAATCAGAATTCTGAATCGTCAGGCATTAGAGAAAATCTCACACGCATCCGTTTAAATTGTCATATTCCGTAGGAATAGTTTTATCAGGAGGAGGCGTTAGAGGCTTTGCTCATTTAGGTGCTTTAAAGGCATTAAATGAACGAGGTATATATCCTGATGTTGTATCTGGAGTTAGCGCTGGTGCCATTATTGGCGCTTTATATGCCGATCAATATACTCCTGATGAAATCTTTGATTTGTTATATGGTCTCGATGTTTTTAAGATGTTAAAAATTCGCAGACCTCGATTGGGTTTTTTAAAACCTGATGGATTAAAATCAACCTTATCTAAGTTTTTAAGAGCAAAGACATTTGAAGAATTAAAGTTGCCTTTGTATGTAGCCTCAACCAATTTAAGCAAAGGTCAACTAGAAATTTTTTCTTCAGGGAATTTGGTTGATGCAATTATGGCTTCAACAGCCTTTCCTATGTTAATTAGACCCTATGAAATGAATGGTTGTTTGTATGTTGATGGTGGGCTAATGAACAACCTACCCGTGCAACCATTAATCGGACAAACAGATAAAATTATTGGGGTATATGTGAATCCTGTAAAGGATCAATCGGGTAGATTTAGAATCAGGAATTATGCTGATAGAATTGTGCATATTGGACTTCGTGCCAATATTCTGAACTCAATTGAAAAGTGTGATTTGTTTATTGAACCCAATGGTTTACTTGAATACAATTTATTAAAAGTTTCTGCAGCTAAAAATATTTTTCAAGTTGGCTATGATTATACATCTAGCATGCTTGATGCAAAGCCCTTTTAAAACCTATTCATTAAACTGACATTTATCATGAGTGCCCCTGAGTATAGTCATTTTTGACTTAGTTGGCTAAGGCTATTTTTGTTATATTAAAGACAAAAGGCCGTGATAAAAAACATGTTAATACTGATGGATGGAACTTCTAAAGCAGAACGACTGCTAGATTGTTCACTCCGCATTTTCAAAAAGGAGGATAATATTTATCAGGGTGCCTTTGTTGAAGGAATTAGTACCAAGAATTTGCAATATGCTTTTGATAGTACAGAATTCCTAAATAACCAATATACCAGAACAGAAATTTTAGAACGTATTCTCCATACAAACGTAGATAATAGCAATGAGTTCATTGAAAGATTCATCGGTAAATGTGAAGAATTAGAATTAAAAACAAAGGTGTATTTGAGTCCTCAAGATTTGGATTCTAACTTGGTGAATCAAAGTTTATACAGTGATTTATTTTTGGTTGGTAAGGATATATTCAACAAAGAGAATATAGACATGTATTCTTTTTCGGGTATCAAAGCCATGTTGAGAAATACAAAATGTCCTATCCTCATGTTGTCTTGCGAACTCCAGAGTTTTAAAAATATTGTGTTGTTGTACGATGGCAGTAAGCGCTCATTTGAAGCCATTAAAATGTTTATGTATTTAATGAATGAACAAATAGAATCCAATCATTTATTCTTGAATGTTGTGGTAACTACTGATAGTGCATCACAAGAAAGAAGTGTAATTGATTACCTAAAAAACTACAAACAGCATTTTTCTATCCAACGTGTGTATCCTGAAAATTACTACAAAGAATTATTGATTCTTTTATCTGGATTAGACCAGTTTTTATTGGTAAGTGGAGTGAATAGAGATGAAATTATAGATGATATGTTGTTGAATAAACAAAATTCATTTTTCATGCATCCTTTGCGTTCTATCTTTTTAGGATAAGTATTCATGGTAAAAGTAAAGCAAGAAAAGTTAGCCTGTTTTCATTGTGGTGATACCATTCAACACACGCATTTAGAATTCGATAATAAAGATTTTTGCTGTAATGGATGTCAGCAAGTGTATGCCCTATTATCGGAGAACAATCTTTGTGAGTACTATAATTTACAAGAATCTCCTGGAATTAATAGAAAGAATCCAGTTTCAAAAGTGAAGTTTAATTTTCTTGAAGATGAACAAATCAAAAGCCAACTTATACAATATGCTGATGAGAAAATTTCCAGAATTACTTTTCATATTCCAACTATGCACTGTAGCAGTTGCATTTGGTTGTTGGAGAGTTTATACAAATTGGAAAAGGGTGTCAAAAACAGCAGGGTAGATTTTCTTAAAAAACAAATCATCATTACATTCGATCATCATACTTTATCGCTGAAAGCTCTTGTTGAATTATTAACTTCATTAGGTTACGAACCTTCCTTGAATTTAAATGATTTAGAAGGCAACAAAAAGCAAGAGAATAACAACCGATTATTGTACCGAGTGGGCGTGGCAGGATTTTGCTTTGGTAATATCATGCTCATCAGTTTCCCTGAATATTTTGGATTGGATGCGTTTTCAAAATCTACCTTTTCTTCTCTGTTTGGTTATTTAAATTTCTTTTTAGCATTACCCACTTTTCTATATAGTTCACAAGATTATTTCATATCAGCTTATAAGAGTCTAAGAAGAAAAATCATCAATATTGATTTTCCGCTTGCATTGGGAATTTTAGTGATGTTTGTGAGAAGCAGTTGGGAGATTTTTTCTCATACTGGATTGGGTTATTTTGATACTTTAGCAGGATTGGTTTTCTTTTTGTTATTAGGTAAATGGGTACAACAAAGAACCATTGATACCATTTCATTTGAGCGCGATTATAAATCGTATTTTCCTGTAGCTGTTTCTGTGATCAATGACCATTCAGAAACTACTGTTCCTGTAAGTAATTTGAAAATTGGTGACAGAATATTAATCAGGAATAATGAAATCATACCAGCGGATTCAATCCTTTTAAATGGCGATGCTCGCATTGACTTCAGTTTTGTAACAGGAGAAAGTGTTGCAGTACATAAAACACTAGGGGAACTTGTTTATGCAGGTGGCCGACAAACTGCAGGAAATATAGAACTTGAGGTATGCAAACATGTTTCTCAGAGTTATCTAACACAATTATGGAATTCTGAGCAATTCTCCAAAGATGCGAAAAGCCAGATGGAGAGTTTCCAGACTATGGTAAGTAGGTATTTTACATTTTTTCTTTTGGGAATTGCGATTACTTCAGCATTGTTTTGGCTTGTGATGGATTCATCAAAAAGTTTAGATGCATTCACAGCGGTTTTAATTATTGCATGTCCTTGTGCATTGGCCTTATCAAGTCCTTTTGCATTAGGTAATGCCATGAGATTATTAGGTCGTGCGAAATTGTATTTAAAAGGACCAGAGGTTGTAGAGAAGATGGCAAAAATTCAACATATAGTTTTTGATAAAACAGGCACACTCACTGATTCATCAGATGCAGGAGTTGTTTTTCATGGAGCCGCACTCAACAACGAAATGAGAAATGCGATTTACAGTCTTTGCAATCAATCTGTTCACCCATTGAGTAAGAAGATTACAGCTTATTTAAAAAGCGATGCACAATTACTAGTAGTTGACGAAATGAGTGAAGTGCAGGGAAAGGGGTTGAGTGCAAAAGTGAATGGAAATAAAATGAGATTGGGAAGCAGCTCTTATATGGGAATTCCAACTCAAGATATTGCAACAGATTTGGCCTCTTTGGTATACGTTGAATGGAATGATGAAGTATTTGGATATTTTGAAATCAAACATGCATACCGTCAACAATTAGGTGAGGTTTTAAATGAATTAGCCATCCATAGAAAACTAAGTTTATTAAGTGGCGACAGAGATACTGAAAGAGAAATCATGAAATCATTTTTTCCTAAGCATTCGGAGATGTTGTTTAATCAAAGTCCTGCAGATAAAATGTTATTCATAGACAGATTGAGATTAAATGGAGAAACTACAGCAATGATTGGTGATGGATTGAACGATGCTGGCGCATTGAAGGTAGCAGATTTGGGTATTTCAGTAACAGAAAATACAGCGCATTTTTCACCAGCAAGTGATGCCATTATGGATGCTGGAGTATTTGAGAAGACAGCACATTTCTTTCAGTTTGCTAATAAAACTTTACTTGTAATTAGGTTGAGTTTTGTTATCTCTTTATTGTATAATTTACTTGGATTGAGCTTTGCGGTGCAAGGAGTGCTTTCGCCAGTAATAGCAGCTGTTTTAATGCCATTGAGTTCTATCTCAGTAATTGTGTTTACAACAGGTATGACAAGTTATTTTGCATACCAAACAGGAATTTTAAATCATAAATAAAACGCATTATGAATATTATCTTTTTATTGATTGGGTGTAGTTTGGTAATGGCCTTAGGATTTTTGGCAGCATTTATCTGGACAGTAAAATCAGGACAGATGGAGGATGATTATACACCCTCTGTGAGAATCTTATTTGATGATGCTGTAGTTAAAAAAGAAACAGAAGACCTCAAATCTTAAATCGATATTTTTAGTCCTAACATGAATGAAAAGCTGCATCAATCTTGGTGCAGCTTTTTTTATTCAGTAAATCAATGCATTTTTTCATTAGCTGTAAAATCAAGATTGAAATGAAAATTTTCATTCTGATAAAAATCATGAAGCAAGCTAATGAGCGTCATATTTTGGACATTTTTATGACAATATTTTTGGTAACATAAAATCAATTCCAATACCCCCATGCAAATAGAACAATTTTCGTATGACAACCGGATAGTCCGGAACTTCATGATTGCATCAACAATCTTTGCAATCGTTGGTATGCTGGTAGGAGTAATTATAGCCGTTCAGCTATACCTTCCTGCTTTAAACTTAGGCATACCCTACACCTCTTTTGGTCGATTAAGACCACTACATACCAATGCCGTTATTTTTGCATTCGTAGGTAATGCAATTTTCGCAGGTATTTATTATTCATTACAACGCCTTTGTAAAGCGAGATTATTCAGTGATGTATTGAGTAATATTCACTTTTGGGGTTGGCAATTAATTATTGTAGCTGCTGCCATTACATTACCATTAGGACTAACCACATCAAAAGAATATGCTGAATTGGAGTGGCCTATTGATATTGCTATTGCTTTAGTTTGGGTAGTATTTGGTATCAATATGATTGGTACTATTATCAAACGTAGAGAGCGCCACATGTATGTAGCCATATGGTTTTACTTGGCAACCTTTGTAACTGTAGCAGTATTACACATTGTAAATTCATTTGAATTACCAATAGGTATGTTCAAAAGTTACATGTTGTATGCCGGTGTTCAAGACGCCTTGGTACAATGGTGGTACGGACACAATGCGGTTGCATTTTTCTTAACTACACCTTATTTGGGTTTGATGTATTATTTCTTACCTAAAGCTGTAAATAGACCAGTTTATTCTTATAAGCTATCTATTTTACACTTCTGGACTTTGATATTCTTATACATCTGGGCAGGTCCTCACCATTTGTTGTACTCAGCTTTACCAGATTGGGCACAATCATTAGGAGTGGTATTCTCTATTATGTTGATTGCTCCATCTTGGGGTGGTATGATTAATGGATTGTTGACACTTCGTGGAGCTTGGGACAGAGTTAGAGATGAACCTGTTTTGAAATTCTTTGCAGTAGGTGTTACCGCATATGGTATGGCTACATTTGAAGGACCAATGCTTTCATTGAAAAATGTAAATGCAATTGCTCACTTTACAGACTGGATTGTAGCACACGTTCATACAGGTGCTTTAGGATGGAATGGTTTAATGACCTTTGGTATGTTCTATTGGATTGTACCTAAGATTTATGGAACTAAATTATACAGCAAATCTTTAGCAAACGTTCATTTCTGGATTTCAACATTAGGTATTCTATTCTATGCAATTCCAATGTATTGGAGTGGTTTTGCTCAAGGTATGATGTGGAAAGAGTTTTTACCTGAAGGTTTATTAAAATATCCAAACTTCTTGGAAACAACCTTACAAGTATTGCCTATGCATGTTATGCGTTCAATTGGTGGAACTATGTTTTTAAGTGGTGTTTTCATCATGGGTTATAACTTAATTAAAACTGCTGCTAGTGGAAAATTAATTGCCAATGAAGATGCAGAAGCACCAGCATTAGAAAAAGATTTCGTTGCACATGGTTCACATAGCTATTGGCATAAAGCTTTCGAGCGCAAACCAATTACCTTTATGGTATTAACTATCTTAGTTATTTTAATTGGTGGTGTGATTGAAATCATTCCAATGTTAACCATCAAGAGTAATATTCCAACCATTACATCTGTGAAACCATATACACCGCTTGAATTACAAGGACGTGATATTTATATCCGTGAAGGTTGTGTAAGTTGTCACTCACAAATGATTCGTCCTTTCCGTAGTGAAACAGAACGTTATGGTGAATATGCTAAAGCTGGTGAGTTTGTTTATGATCATCCATTCTTATGGGGTTCAAAACGTACCGGTCCAGATTTGTTACGTGTTGGAGGTAAATATCCTGATAGCTGGCATTATAACCACATGATTGAACCAGGTTCAATGTCGCCGGGCTCTATTATGCCTGCTTACCCTTGGCTTGCAGAAAATGATTTGAACACATCAAATACAGCTGATAAAATCAAAGCCATGCAAACTTTAGGAGTACCTTATGAAAAAGGATATGCAGAGCAAGCTGAAGCAGATTTAAAAGTTCAAGCTGAAAAAATTGCTGCAGGCTTAGTAAAAGAGGGATATCCTGTTGATGCAAACAAGGAAATCGTAGCCTTGATTGCTTACTTACAAAGACTGGGAACTGATATTAAATTGAGTAAAACAGCAAGTAAATAAATTTCATTTTAAGTCTTATTTGAATTCTGTAACCATTAAAATTTAAAACAATGTTTAGACAACATATTTCAGCAATGACAGGGATTGAGAACGGATATTTGATATTCTCACTTATAGTTTTCATGAGCTTTTTTGCAGGAGTTTTAATCTGGATATGGAAAACAGATAAGACTTATTTCAATGACATGAAAAATAAACCCTTAGATTAATAAAGCCATGCAACTCATGAATAAAAAATATTTCAGTTTGGCCGTTTTCATTCTCTTAGCTGGAATGACAAATGCCCAGGATGCCACTAAGGCAGCAACAGAACCGGTAAGTTTATCAGCAGTATTAATAGCAGTCAATCTGGTATTATTGGTTTTCCTCTTTTTGTTATTAAACATACTAGCAAATGCCATCAAAGGTTTAAAGAATACTGATGGTCGCCCGCAGTTGAGCTGGTGGGATAGATTTGCTGCGGTGAAGTCTGAAAAGACAGAAGAAGAATTGATTCTGGATGAAGACTTTGATGGTATCAGTGAATTAGACAACCCGACTCCTCCTTGGTTCAATTTTATATTTTATACAACCATTATTGTAGCTGTTATTTATCTTTTCAATTACCATTATTTTAAGTTTTCAAAACTTCAGGATGATGAATACAAAGAACAAGTTGCAGTAGCGAATGCAGAAAAAGAAGCCTATTTAAAATCAGCAGGAAATTTAATTGATGAAAATTCAGTTAAATTAATGACAGATGAAAAATCATTAACAGCTGGAGCTACTTTGTTTAAAGAAAAGTGTGCTGTTTGTCATGGCGATGCTGGTGAAGGTAAAGTAGGCCCTAATTTTACAGATGATTATTGGATTCATGGTGGATCTGTAAATGATATCTTTAAAACCATTAAATATGGTGTACCTGCGAAAGGGATGATATCTTGGCAGAATTCATTAAATGGACAACAAATGCAAGACCTTGCTTCATTTATTAAAAGTTTGAGAGGCACTAAGCCTGCCAATCCAAAAGAAGCACAAGGTGATTTGTATGTAGAAGGTGGAGCAGCTGCTCCTGCTGCAGATAGCACTGCAACAGACAGTACTGCTATAGCTTCAAAATAAAAATAAATTTTAAAGCTGTACCGGTTTTCTGCATTTGTCTTTAAAGGGCTTATGATTAGAAAACAGGTACAGCTTTTGTTTTTGATAAAATGAAAAATGGAAAGTGTAAAAGTTTTAGATCAACAACAGTTTAGAGATAAGCTAGCAAACGTTGACAAAAAAGGTAAACGACTTTGGATATTTCCAAAGAAACCTAAAGGCAATTTATACAATTACAGAACTTGGTTTTCCTGGTTTTTAATGGGATTGATGTTTTCAGGTCCCTTTATTAAACTGAATGGAAAACCTCTTTTGTTATTAAATGTATTAGAAAGAAAGTTCATCATTTTTGGCATGGTTTTCTGGCCACAAGATTTAAACTTGTTTGCATTATTGATGTTAACCTTCGTACTCTTCATCATTTTATTCACAGTAGTTTTTGGTCGTGTTTGGTGTGGCTGGGCTTGCCCTCAAACAATTTTTATGGAGATGCTTTTTCGTAAAGTTGAATACCTCATTGAAGGAGATGCCAATCAACAAAAGAAATTACAAGAAGCCGATTATAATTTTGAAAAAGTATGGAAGAAGGGTTTAAAGCATGGAATCTTTTGGCTTTTATCCTTCATCATAGCAAATACTTTTTTGGCTTATATCATTAGTCTCGACCAATTGTTATTATTGGTAGAAGATGGACCAGCAGCGCATCTCGGTAAGTTTATGTCACTGGTATTATTTACCACTGTTTTCTATTTTGTATTCGCTAGATTAAGAGAATTGGTTTGTATTTTTATTTGTCCTTATGGTCGCTTACAAGGACTCATGTTGGATAAAAACTCAATTGTAGTAGCATACGATTTTGTACGTGGTGAGCCTAGAGGGAAAATAGATAAAAATGATCCAAGTAGAAAAGGCGATTGTATAGATTGTAAACTATGCGTGAATGTTTGTCCTACAGGTATTGATATCAGAAACGGAACACAATTGGAATGTGTAAACTGTACAGCTTGTATTGATGCCTGTGATGAGGTGATGGTGAAAATAAACAAACCAAAAGGCTTGGTAAGATTTGCTTCATTAAACGGAATAACACAAGGTAAGAAGTTTTCATTCAATCCAAGAAACATAGCCTATTCAGTAGTTTTAACAGGATTGTTTTCTGTGTTTTTGTTTGCCTTGATTACCAGAAAAGACATTGAAACAACTTTACTTAGAACACCTGGTATGTTGTATCAAAAAACTGAAGATGGAAAAATTTCAAATTTGTATAATATCGAATTTGTAAATAAGACATTTAAAGAACTACCAATTGAATTAAAATTGGTGGAGCCTAAAGGTGAAATTAAATTGGTGGAAGGTACTGATATATTGGTAGAGCAGGAGAGTGTTGGTAAAGCGAGTTTCTTTATTGTAAGAGATCCTGCAGATATAAATAAGATAAGCACGCCAGTTAAAGTAGATGTTTACAGCAATGGAGTTTTAATTGAATCAGTTAAATCAAAATTTAACGGACCTGTAAAAATTAATAAGTAAGTTTTAGAATCATTTTATATTAGCACAAAAGAAAAATAATGAAAATCAACTGGGGTACAAAGCTGATGTTTTTTGCAGCATGTTTTATGGGATTTGTTGTTTTTATGGTCATTAGAATTTCTCAAACCGATGTTCCATTGGTAGAGGAAGGTTATTATGAGAAAGGAATTAAATACCAAGATCAGATTAATATTTCTGAAAATACAGATGCTTTTACAGCCCTCAATTTTGCCGAAAGAAAAATCAATGTATTAAATAGCAAAGACAGTTCATCAATACAAGGGAGTTTAAAATTATACAAACCCAATAACCCTAAGTTGGATAAGGAGTTTGCAATTGATTTAAAACCCTTGTCGATATTTGAGGTGGATATGAGTAGTTATGAAAAAGGTAAATGGAAATTAAGTCTCAATTGGACTCGTGACCAGATTCAATATTCAACTGAAAAAGAAATTGAACTAAAATAAGATGTTATATCTTACCGCATTTTTAACTGGCTTATTTAGTAGTTTTCACTGTGCAGGCATGTGTGGACCCATTGCTTTTGCATTACCAGGAAAAGAGAAAAGCGGTTTTGCATTTTACTTTGGAAGGTTCGTTTACAATAGCGGAAGAATGTTCACTTATATGCTTCTGGGAATCATCTTAGGAGCATTTGGTTTAGGATTGAAGCTTGCAGGCATTCAACAAAGTTTGAGTATAGCTGCTGGTTTGATCATCATCATTACGGTTTTAATTGGCTATTATAAAAAAGGAAATATTGCATTCAATCCGCTTAAACTTTTTTCAAATCAGTTGTTTAAAAAGTTATTTCAACAAGCCAATTATATTTCCTTGTTTTCAATAGGATTATTAAATGGATTGTTACCTTGTGGCTTCGTATATATTGCATTAATAGGAGCGAGTGCAACACAAGATGTGCAACATGGCGCTCTGTTTATGCTTTTATTTGGTTTGGGTACATTGCCCATGATGTTTGGTGTTTCCATTATTGGTCAGTTTCTTTCTTCCTCTATTCGAAGTAATATCAGTAAACTCACCCCTTATCTGGCTATTTTAATAGGATGTATGTTTATATTAAGAGGAATGAACTTAGGAATTCCTTACCTCAGTCCTAAAATTCAAGTAGAATCGAAATTAGATGTTAATTGTCATTCTCCTGTAAATGAGGTTGCTAAATAGAAAAGTTCAAAAAAAATAAAAAAAAATTTGTTTGCTTTTTAATTTGGCATTTCTTTTGATTAACACATAAACATAAATAACAAAGGTTATGAAAATGATTGTACAAGGTTTGATTCGTTCGGCCCTATTAGTTGGAGTTTTAGCTATAAGTTTAAGCTCATGTAAATCGAAAAAGAATGTTACTCCTATCGAAAAGAGCACAGGTGCTGTGGAGATATCGGTTCCATTCAGTTCAAAAGAGTATTACAGCGATAAAGATAATTTCCGTGCAAAGAGCTCTGGAAATAGCGTTGACTTGCAAACTTCGAAAAAGATTGCCATGCAAAATGCTAAATCTGAAATGGCTGGTTTGATTCAAACTACTATTAAAAAAGTAACTGACCAATATACTCAGCAACGTCAGATTGGAAATCAACAAGAGTTCAATAACAAGTTTGAAGAATTGGCTCGTGAGGTTACCAATCAGCAATTAACTGATGTATCTGTTATTGGTGAGAAATTGTTTAAAGAGCCAAATGGTACTTATACTTATTGGATTGCAATTGAAGCAAATAAACAAGTTGTATTAAACGGAATCGAAAAGACTATTTCAACTCAGAAGAAATTAGAACAAGATTACGACAAGAAAAAGTTTGAAGAAATTTTCAATGCCGAAATGGATAAATTGGCAAAAGAAAGAGGTTATTAATCAAAACGGCCTCCGGTTGTTTTTAAAAATTGATGGGAGGAAACTTCCATCAATTTTTTTTTATATAGAATCAATCATCCCCAAATTTGAAGCCATGAAAAAGCTATTTACATTTCTGATAGGTCTTTTGATACTGAATGCTTGTGGCACTGTTAAACCAGTACAAGAAACAGTAATCAGACCATCATGGGTTGAGCAAAGACCTGTAAATGGGTTTTACTATACTGGTATTGGCTTCGTTTCTAAAATTCAACAGCCATACGATTACCAACAAATTGCAAAAAAGAATGCAATGGATGATATGTTGGGGGAAATCAAAGTGAATGTTTCAAGTAATTCAATTTTATCTCAATACCAAAATAATAAGAACTTTAATCAGCAGTATTTTAGTGATGTTAAAATGGTTGCTAGTGAAACTGTAGAAAATTTTGAAGTGGTTAGCAGCTGGGAGAATAAAAATGAATATTGGATATATTACCGATTAAGTAAATCAGAATTTGAAGCGCAACGCAGAAGAAAAAGAGATGAAGCTGTAGCAAGAGCTATTTCATTTTTAGAGTATGCAGATAGAATGGATAATGGTAATCAGTTTGTGAATCAATTCAGAACACGTGTTCGTGCTTTGGTAGCGGTTCAACAATTTTTGAATGAATCTGTAGAAGGCACTTATAAAGGCAAGCAGGTTTTTCTTATCAATGAAATCATTAACCAGTTGCAAGATCAATTGATACATGTTCAGTTAAAGGCCAATCCTGAAAAGATAAAAGCGATTATAGCCAAAGCACTTCCAGAACCTATTCAAGTGAAAGCGATTTATCAAAGCAAAGGAGAACCAGACAAAAATATCAATGGGTTTCCTTTGAAATTTCATGCAGATGCTAATGGAACCAAAGCAGTTTTAAATGCAGAGACACAACTTGGAGGTACTGCAGTTTTTGGAGTGAGTAAGGTTTCGGGCAATCAAGGTTTACAACTGTATAAAATCAAAGCCGACCTTGAGCGTATGATTAAGGTTGATAGTATGTTCAATAGTACGCGTCAGTTGCTCATGAATTTGGATGTGCCTTCTGTAAGTATTGCTGTTGATGTATTACCAATTAAAGTTTTTATCCAAAGCGAGGAATTGAATTTGGGTCAACCACTTGCCATGAAGATACTTGAACCAGCATTAAAAAAACGATTAAGTGATTTGGGATGTTCATTTGTGAAATCAGAAGCAGATGCCGATTATCTCATTCAAATGAATGCCTTTACCAAAGATTTAGGTGTTATGTGGGGTAGTATGTTACAATCGGGAATTGAGATGCAAATTGTGGTTGAAGACAGGGTGAAGAATACTGAGATTTTTAAAGATGGATTACAAGGAATAAAAGGTTACCAAACTACAAAAGAGAAAGCAGGTGTAGAGGCGTATAATAATTTACTGACTGATTTTAATAAGAGAATTTATCCTTATTTAAGAGCAACACTTTTGCAGGAGTAATTAAGCTTGGTATTTTGGGTAAGATTTGAACCAGCTTTTTATTTTCATACTCAAAACACCCCAAACAGCTTCTTTGATAATGCCTCTAGAAATTTTGGATTCGCCTTTGGTGCGATCAGTGAAAATAATAGGCACTTCCTCTATTTTAAAACCATGTTTGGCGGTAGTGAATTTCATTTCAATTTGGAAAGCATAACCACGGAATTTGATATTGTCTAAATCCATGTGCTTTAATACATGAGCTCTGTAGCAAACAAATCCTGCAGTGGTATCATGAATTTCCAAACCTGTAATCATTCTTACATAAGATGAAGCAAAATAACTCAACATCACACGACTCATGGGCCAGTTTACTACATTCACTCCTGTTTTATAACGAGAGCCAATAGACATATCTGCACCTTGTGCGCATGCTTCAAATAGTTTTGGTAGGTCGTTAGGATTATGAGAGAAGTCTGCATCCATTTCGAAAATGTACTCATATCCTTTATGTAAGCACCATTTGAAACCATCTATATAAGCTGTTCCTAAACCATTTTTTTCTTTACGGTTTAATAAGTGTAGATTAAGATGAAACTCTTTTTGAAGTCCTCTAACAATATCTGCAGTACCATCAGGTGAATTGTCATCAACCACCAGCACATCAAAACTTTGGTGCAGGCTGAAAACGGCTCTCAGAATATCTTCAATATTCTCACGCTCGTTATAGGTTGGTATGATGACTATTTTCTTTGACAAAGTTTTCAATAATAATTCAACAAAAATAATTAGACAAACGAATCAAGTAAGATTGAAGTCTTTTTATGGAAAAATTTCTTTTAATTTGGATTATCAGCTACATACAAGTGTTAATTATTTACTAATCTATTGGTTTACGACATGTTTTAAATTTAAAAAGTAAGGGATTTGGGGTTGATGCATCAATTTATATCTATGAGATTCCATGTTTTTCGATAGAATATTCCTTATTTGCATAGAATTGTAAACAGACTTAGGGCAGATTTTCCCATTAAATTGATTATGAAAAAGAAGGCAGTTTTTCTTGATAGAGATGGAGTTTTGAATAAAGAAGTTGGGGATTATATCAAGAAGTTGGAAGATTTTGAATTGCTTCCTCACATTTTTGAAGGATTGAAATTATTACAAGATGCAGGTTATTTGTTGATTGTTATTACCAATCAGGGTGGTATTGCAAAGGCAGAATATACTAGGGATACGATGAGGTCGATGCATAGTTTCATGACACTTGAGCTTAATTCTAGAGGCATTCAAATTGATGCGATTTACTATTGTCCGCATCACCCAATAAAAAGTAATTGCCTGTGTAGGAAACCCGGCTCAATGATGGTAGAGAAAGCCATTGGCAAGTTTAATATCGACCCACTTCAATCCTATTTTATAGGCGATAAACAGAGAGATATTGACTGCGGAAATGCAGTTGGAATAAAAGGTTATTTGATTGAACCTAATCAAGATTGGATTCCGTTTGTAAAAACCATCATATAAAAATGCAAAAGAAATTAAACCTGCTCGACTCTACCATGATTGTTATGGGAAGCATGATTGGGTCTGGGATATTTATTGTATCTGCTGGAATGAGTCGTGATTTAGGTAGTCCTGAAAACCTTTTGTTGGCTTGGGTTTTAACAGGTGTGCTTACCATTTTTGCAGCACTGAGTTATGCTGAATTAGGCGCTGCCATGCCCAAAGCCGGTGGGCAGTACATTTACCTCAAAGAAGCTTATGGTAAATTGTTTGGCTTTTTATATGGTTGGACATTATTCTCTGTCATACAGACTGGAACTATAGCTGCTGTTGCAGTTGCATTTGCTCGTTTTAGCGGTGTTTTGTTTCCTGTTATTTCAGAAAAAAATATACTTTTCGAAATAGGTAATTTTCATGTTAGTACAGTACAACTTTTAGGAATAGCCATTATCATATTATTAACGCTCAGTAATTTTAGAGAAGTTAAAAAAGCTGCTTTCATTCAGAATGTATTTACCATTAGTAAGATTGCAGCATTGGTATTTGTAATCATTGCAGGAATATTTTGGATTAGCAGTGCCAATGAATCTGTATGGACATTTAGTTTTTCTGGTTTTGATTTAACAACGATAGGTCCCGGAGTATTTGCCGCAGCACTAGTAGGCTCAATTTTTTCGAGTGATGCTTGGAACAATATTACCTTCACAGCATCTGAAATTGAACAGCCTGAAAAGAATCTTCCACGCGCATTGTTATTGGGAACTTCAGGAGTGACATTACTTTATTTGGCCTCTAATTTGGTTTACCTCAAAGCACTTTCATTTGATGCCATTCAGCATGCTGAAAGTGATAGGGTAGGCACCTTACTCATGCAAACTATATTTGGTGAAACAGGGGCCCTTTTAATGGCCTTGTTGATTATGGTTTCTACTTTTGGTTGCATCAATGGTTTGACATTGAGTGGAGCCAGAGTTTATTATGCAATGGCTAAGGATGGTTATTTCTTAAAACAAGCTGCCGTATTAAATAAGAATCAAAGTCCACAAGCAGCACTCATCATGCAAGCAGTTTGGGCTTGTTTGTTAACGCTCAGTGGTTCTTATGGCGATTTATTGGATTATGTAGTATTTGCGGTTTTATTATTTTATATATTAACTGTAGGTGCAGTATTTGTATTGAGGAAAAAACAAGCTGGATTAGAACGTCCTTATAAAGTATTTGCTTATCCAATTTTGCCGGCTATCTATATTGTTTTTGCAGCAGCCATTTGTGTAAGTTTATTAATCTGGAAGCCTAATTATAGTTATCCCGGATTGGCCATTGTTTTAGCAGGCATACCTGTTTACTTTATCATGAATAAACAGAAGAATTAATATAATATTTGGATCATTTTGGGTAATGCTAATTTGAAAGATTCTTGCCAATATACCCAATTGTGCTCACCATTTCTGATGCTGAATTCAAAAGGAATTTTTCTTTCCTTTAATTTTAAGTAAAGGCTGATATTTCCTTTGTATAAAAAATCATCATCACCTATATCAATAAAAATTTTGGTCTTGCTTAAATCTGATATTTTCATGGTATCAGCTAAATAAATCAAACTGTTTTTATTCCAATGTTGATTGATTCTTTTCTCAGGAAAATCAGCATATTTACTGCCATAACGTTTTGCGTATTCTTCTTTTTTTAGTCTGATGATTTCATCGTTGGTTCTAATACCTGCGCTGAATGCAAAGCAAGCTGCAAATAAATCAGGATGATGAAATGAATACAAGAGTGCCCCAAAGCCACCCATTGATAATCCTGAAATGATTCTGTTTTCTTTCGCAGCTCCGCAATTGAATTTTCTTTCAATTTGAGGTATGAATTCTTGGATGAAAAAATCTTCATACAATTGATGGCCATCTTCATCATTCAGGTAATAAGTCATGCCAGCATCAGGCATAACTACTACACAGTTTTTGAAAGCGGTATTGGTATCTAATAAGGAATGAATACGTCCTTCTTGCAGCCATTGTTGATGATTGCCTCCTGCACCATGTAATAAATAAATTACCTTTTTATTATGGGGCTTCATCATTTTAGGCGTGTACAATAAGTAATGCACTGGCTTATTGAGTATCTTAGAATCGATGATAAAACTGTCTATTTGTTGTGCCGACAAGAGTCTTGAAAAAGTCAAAATAAAGAAAAGTAAGCCGATCCATTTCATACTTCAATATAAGTTTTCTTTTTCAAGTGAAGCAAGATGAAAACATAATCATTTGAATCTTTATCTTCGTTACAATGCTAAAAAAAGTACTGCCTTTCATTTGTTTCATCAGTTCAGTTTTTCTCTCTACAGCACAAGAGAAAAAAGTACTTTGGCATTTAGGTATTTCGCCTGTTTATGGAAAAGTTTGGGCACATACCGATTCATTAGATTATTTGGGAGGAACTAATTTTAAAGGAATTCAAGTTGATTTTATCAGAACAAGGACTGATGCAAAAGCCTATGAATATGCAAAGAACCATTATTCTTCAGGTTTTAGTTTGCAATATTTTTATTTTAAAGCACCCCAATTAGGAACAACTTTTAATTTACTGTATTTTATTGAACCCAATTTAATTTATAAGCCAACATTTCAATTGAAATTAAGAGCAGGAGGTGGCTTTAATTATGCAAGTAATCCTTGGAATGCAAATAACAATCCACGCAATTATGCCTATAGTTGGCATACAAGTGGATGTTTGGTTTTGGGATTGAACGCGGGAATTACAATCAATAGGTTTTCGAAACTTACTGCACATGTTTTATACAATCATTTTTCAAATGGAAATACCCGTAACCCTAATTTGGGTTTGAATTATCCTCAAATGGGGATTGGATATGAAGTATTGATTAATCAACGTACAGCGCCCATTCAAAGCAATCAAAATACTTATCGCAAATACTATGCAGAGGTATATGGATTGATGAGTAACAAATCACATCCTGATACCAAAACAACTAGGTATCCTGTGTATGGAATGGGTATTAGTTTAGGAAGGAGAATCAGTAATCTTCATGCATTTTCATTAGGTGCAGAAGTGATCAGCGACAAAAGCCTACGTTATGCAATGGATAGCCATCCCAAATATAAAACAGGGAATTATAGCGATGTATTGGCAGGAGTAAGTTTAGGGCATGATTTTGTATTTCATCGCATGCGAGTTACACAACAAGTAGGATATTATGTATTCAAAGAAGCCCCAGATTTTTTTATTGGATCAATCTACCAGCGATATGGTGTTGATTTTACCTTTTCTAGGAAATTCACACTAGGACTTAATTTAAATGCTAGCCTTCAAAAAGCCTTTGTATTTGATGTAAGAGCAGGGTGGAGATTTTGGGGAAACAATGCACCGCGATAAATCGCAGTGCATACTCTGCCGCCATGTAACACCGCGATTCATCGCGGTGTTACATGGTGGATACAATAATACGACGTGTGAAAATCCCTGTATCGGATTTTATTTGAACCAAATAAATCGCTTCTTGTAATCCTGATAAATCCAAAACCAAACTGTTATCGTTTCCTGTATTCCAATTTTGTTCCATCTGTTTCTTTCCATTTAAATCCATTAGCACAACTTCAAGATTTTTGCTTTGGTTCGATTCAATATCGATATACAATTTTCCATTGCTTGGATTGGGATAAATATTCAATAAAACGCCTTCTTGTAATTCACCGCTTAATCCCAATGTTTGAATGGTTTTTTTGATGGCTCCATAAGCATTCACTTTTCCAAAACCCCAGCGTGTTGGGTCGGGAGTTGGGGTAGTGAAATTGTCGATGATGGCTGTTTCTGCTAGTATTTGCTTCAATCTTCCTGGGTCTAGTTTAGGATTTACTTGTAACATCAATGCTACAATTCCACTCATCATAGGTGATGACATTGAGGTGCCACTTGCTTCGGCATAATAATAATCTCTGTTGTTCTTGGGTGATGTAAATTTGGCAACACTTTGGTCGTAATTTCCACCTCCAGGAGCATAGGATACATCAAATGAATTCACTGCTGATGCCAATGTCATTCCTGGTGCAGCAATATCTGGTTTGTTGCGTCCATCGGCTGTTGGTCCATGACTCGAAAAAGGAACAATTCTACCTGTTTGGGTGTAACCAGAATAACTCATATTACTTCCTGCCAAATTCTTCCAACTTACTTTAGAAGCATAAGCGGCAACTGTTAATGCATTTTTGGTACAAGCCATTTCTCCTAAAGTATAACTGTTGTCGCCATTCACAGCCCATTTAAAACCATTATTTACAAAGTTGCCTTCGTAACCTACATATTCATGCACAAAACCTAACCAAGCATTCACTCTTCCTTTACTTGAAAGAAGTTTCATCAGTAGTTTGTCGTTTGTTTTGCTGAATAAATCAACAAAAATATGCGGCCTTCCATTGTGGTCTGCTGCAGTTGTACTAATGGTATAAAAGCAAGTATCACCAGCGCTTCCAATTAAGTAAGATGATTGGTTCAATTGGGTTAAACAAAACACTTCTGTTTTAGATGTAACCAAAGTGTCTTTCATTAAACTGAATTCTAAACAAAACTGATTGCTTGAATCGCCCCAAATATCTAACCAAGTGCGTTTTTCGCCATTGATGGTTGGGAAGTCGATGAATGAATTGACAAGGGTATCTGTAGTAGAAAAATCCTTTTGAAGATGTAAGTTTTCTTCGCCATTATTACCTGCTGATAAAACAAAAATTCGTCCTTCTCCAGTAAGTAAATCACAAGCTTTACTGAATAAAGAAGAACCATCATTAGGACCAATAGAACAACCCCAACTTAGGTTCACAACAGCAGGTTTGTTTTGTTCTTTTGCATAGTTGAAAATATAATTGATACCATCTAAAATGCTCGACATACCCATGCCTTTCCATTCAGATTTTTCGGGACGAATACCAACAAATACCAAATCACTCTCATAAGCAATACCTCTGTATTTTTTATTGTTGGGGCCGATATAACCACTGCCTGCAGCAATCCCACCAACATGGGTTCCATGAGAGAAACTTGTGATTTCAGCACCTTCATTTAACATCTGAGTTGTATCTGTTATTTCGTTTCCATAGGTATAACCTTTAGGAGGTGTACCATCATTTTTTTGCTCCCATACTTTTTTGATGCGTAAACGAGTTCCGGTGGTATCATAAAAAGTTGGATGGGTATAATCGAAACCAGCATCAATAATTCCTACAACCACATTTTTGCCAGAATAAGTTGCAGGTAGATTAACTCCTAAATGAACAGAATCAACCCTTGACACTCTTCTTGCTGCATCCATAGTAAAACCAATAGGTTCATCAAGTTGAATGGCTTTGATGTTTTTTAATTGAACGAAATTTCTGATTTGAGAAACTGGAATTTGAACAGTTCTGATATTTCCAATTAAGGTTCCAACTGAAACACCATATTTAGCAAATAGGCTTTCATCAAAATCAGGATTGATTTCAATAATTGCACCCATAAAAACCTGGCCATTGTGTTTGTTCAAAACAATATTTGAAGAAGCAATTTGGTTCTTCAATAAATATTGACGAAGGTTAGCAGAAAGATATGCTTCTTGTGCAAAACCTGAAATGGATAAGAGTATAATGCCGCAACTCAGTATATATTTTTTCATTTTGATAATTTTCAAATTGTAAATAGAATCAAACTTAAATGTTTTCTTTCAAATCTGTTTGATGGGAGTTTATAATAAGAATTTTCAAATTCATAGAATCAAAAATCAACAAAAAAACCTGAATAAAATTACCCAGGTTTTAAAGAATGATTGGAATATTTTTTTAATGTTCTATTTCAGTATTTTCATATTTCACGCCAGCTTCTACAGCTATGTTTAATGTATTTTCTTTAGGTGGAATGGGACAAGTATACCTTTCGCTGTATGCGCAGTAAGGATTATAAGCCTTATTGAAATCTACTTCAATTTCATCTTTTTCAGGAATGATTAAATCGATATATCTGCCGGCACCATAAGTTGATTTGCCTGAAGTTTCATCTTTAAAGCATAACAAAACATAGTTTTCATAACCAGGTTTTTTATGCGCCGATTCTAAAATAGTTAACTCATGATTTTGACCTTTTAAGCTGAATAAAAGCTTACCAAATTTTCTGTAAGTTTTGGTTCTTTCATGAGAATGTGGAAGTGCAAAAGTATCTTGGTTATTATACCTTTCAATCTTAGCCATTACCCTGTAAGCCTCATCAACGGGGAAGTATCGAAGTCCTTTAAAAGAAAGCAATTCAGTGCTATCGAGTGGCGAAGTAAGTGGATTGGAAAACTCTTCATTTTCCTTCATTCTTTCCGCCGCTAATTCACGTCTATACGTTTCATCAACTTTAGGTCCGCATGAAACGTAAAATAGAATGCTTAGGAGTATAAAAGAGAGTTTTTTCATTTATTTAACTTTCACTTCTTTTGAATGAATAACATCT
>JBMLPO010000165.1:0-11164 GCA_049242065.1 Bacteroidia bacterium | reverse complement strand
AAGATTACAAAAGAATAGGAGAGGGTGAAACCGGATTGAATACAGGCGGTATGGGTGCTATTTCTCCTGTTCCTTTTGCAGATGAAATATTCATGCAGAAAGTAAAAGAACGCATTGTTGAACCGACTGTATTTGGCTTGAATCAAGAAGGAATTTCTTATAAAGGATTTGTGTTTGTTGGATTGATGGTAGTGAACAATGAACCATTTGTAATTGAATACAATTGCAGAATGGGTGATCCTGAAACCGAAGCGGTATTGCCTAGAATTCAAAACGATTTTGTTGAATTGATGATGGCAACTTCCAATGGCGCACTGAATGAAGTTGAATTACAAATCGACCCAAGAGCAGCTGCTACAATTATGCTAGTTTCAAAAGGTTATCCTGAAGATTACGAAAAAGGATTTGTGATGAGCAATTTCGAAGAAGCATCAGGAAGTAAATTGTACCATGCTGGAACCAAACTTTCTGATAACAACCAAATAATCAGCAATGGCGGACGCGTTTTGGCCATCACCAGCTTAGCAGAAACCATTCAAGAAGCTGTAAAAATTTCAAGAGAAAACGCTGAGAAAATTGAATTCGAAAACAAATATTACAGAAGAGATATTGGGTTTGAGTTTATGTAAGTTGGATTTAAATATTTCACCCCACAAACTTCAACAACTTGATTCCTTCTTTAAAAGGTATATAAGCATGCCCGTTTTTTTTGTTAAGAACAGCTATTTCACTCATCATTCTCCAATGTTTTGCCATTTCTTTTAATGCGAAAAAATAACTGTGTTTAGAGTCGTAAATATGTGTTGGCTCTGCTCCTGCACCATTGAGTTCTATTACCTTAAATGACTTTCCTGATTCAAATTCTTCCCAGTTATTGTATTTGATATCAAATCGGCCATAATAAAAACCTTCAATTTGCTGACAATATTGGTCGACCATTTTGCTTAAAGTTGGACTGATTTTATAACTGATGTCTTCAAACCTAGAACCTTTGCAATGATTGCCCATTCTGCTTAAAACTAGACTTTGGTTTTTTGAGGGAATGAAATCCTTGATAGCATCATTGTTCTCAAACAAAGCATTTTGATGCGGATGATACCTGAAATCATTTGCTACGATTTCTTCTACTGTACGAATTCCATCTCCTGTAATTTGAACTGGATGTTTATAAACAATGCCCGTAATTCTTCCTGCTTTTTGATTGGGATATCTTACATAAAACAAGCCAATTTCATGTTCATCAGAAACATATTCCTGAATTAAGAAATCGAAATTGATTTGCTGAAAATAGGATATCAATTCTTTATCAGTATGAATTAAACTAACCATTTTTCCTCTGCATCCATCATTGGGTTTTAAGATAAATGGATAAGTAAAGTCTTGATTTACTATTTGAATTAGTTTTTCAAGTGAAGTGTCTTCCTTCAACAAAATAGATTTCGGATTGTATTCATTTGGAAGGAGTTTTTCAATCTCACTTTTTCCTTCAAGTGATAAGCCTCCGTATTTAATACCTGGATTAGCAGCCTGAAAAAAACCGCTGCCTCCCGCTTTAATGGCCAAATAACAGATATAGGGCAAAATAGGAATATACAAAGTATAAGCTGGCCAGTATTCCCAATTTGTCAATCTGTGCCATTTCAATTTATAGGCAAAAGGTATTTTCACTTTTGAATTTGTATAGTGTGATTGCTTTCCTGATTGAGTTGTAAGTCAAGATACCTATACTGACTGATTCCATTACCAATCACCAATTGAGAAATACTGATGGTTTTTACCTTGTTATTTCTATTCATTACAAAGCCATTTTCTTCATCATGGTTTTGTTGATGAAATGCAAATAGATCGGATGCTTCATGAATAGGTTTTGTTTCTAAAAACGATTGAAATAATTGTTCCCTTTCACGGATAATTTCTTCATCATACAAGGTTACAGATGAATAAATAGAGGCTTTTGAATGCAAGTAGAAAAAATACTTTTGTTCACCATCCCAAATCATCCTTTTTACGTGATTTCCGTTGGTAAAAATCAAATGAAATGGTTCGATGTTTTCTAAGGGATAAGTTTCTAATTCGGCAAATGGGTGTAAACTGGAAATGATATCAACCACCACCAAACCACGACTTTTTCTATAATCAGGTTGAGGTTCATGTTTTCTAAATCCACCATTCAACAAAACCACTGCATTTCCTTTGGAATCACAAGCAAACCAAGTTCCATTTGCTTGTGTATCTTTTGCATAATAAATAACTTTATTTTCTAAAGAATATGGAACAGGAAACAAGGCAGGTAGACGCTGGGTTTTCTCATCCCTATTGGAGGTAAGAATGATTTTTTCATTCTGAATAATTACGCTGACGGTGCACATAGTTGTTGGCGATAATACACAGTGGAAGCTGAAACTCCAAAATGATCATTCAGTCTAATTTCACTCAGATTTTCAATTGCAATTCTAATGAGTGCTTGGTGATGTATACAATGTTCGAGGTTAAAAGCTAGTTCACGTTTGTAACTGGTTTCTACTAAAATTTCCTCTTCATCTATCAAATAAGATGAAATTAGTTTTTTATCTTTTCTGCTCAATACAGAGATGATTTCACTGATTTTTTGAATCGCGAATTGCACTTGGCATTCTAATTGTAGATCTCTTTTTCTTCTGTCATAACTGATCATTCCTTCTTCATAACCTTCAAACAAACAAAAGAAAAATTCAATGATATGTCTGCAATGTTGACCTATTGTGCCATTTGATAGTATTTGACAATTTTGAGTGTAAGTTTCGGGTTTTAGTTCTTGCAAAACCAATGCTAATTCTGCAAGGGTTAGTTTAATTTTTTCTTCCATAAACAAAAGGAATTAGAGCCCATACTTTTTCTCTGTTTTTAAAAACTAATACCAAACAACAAACTGCTGTGATAAGAGCTAGTATAAATAGTTTGCCACCATCATCCAATACAACAATTCCTAGGAAGAAAAGGTGCGAAAAGATTGCTCCAATCATGGTGGAAAGTCCCATTAATGCGCCATAAACAGTGGTTCGAGGAATGAGAATGAGAATGCTTGCTATCAGTTCAATAATACCTGTTCCAATTCTCCCAAAGGGTTCTATGTGTAATACCGAAAATATGTATGTGCTTTCGGGTGCTGCAGTGAATTTAAAAAACAGGGTTTGTAACATGATGATGGCAGCTGTAAGTTTAACAATCCACCATCCAATTTCTTGAGTTTTATTCATGGGTTTTATTTGTTTATTTTGGTCCAGTTGATATCTGCCTGTGCTTTTAAATGGGCTTCATCTTTGTTCCAGGTTTTAAGGGTATTGTTAAAATAGGCATTGTAAAAGAGGTAAAGTTTACCATTTACAATTTTGAAAGTTTCAGGGTCAACTTCCACCTTTTCGCCACTTGCGCCCATTGCATAAGCGCACCAACCACCATATTGTGGAAGAAAATATGCAGGGTTCTTTAAGAATAAACTTTTATTGCTTGCAGAAGAAAAATAGTATTTGATTCCAGCCAGAGTTACCGTAAATTCTTCTTTTCCTTTAGTAGCAGTTTTTTGAATATAATAAGCCACTACATCATAACCAGATACCGCAATTTGTTTTGGCGCATTGATGTGTTTGCTGATATAATTGGAAGGGATACTTTGCGAAAATCCAATATTTAAAAAAAAACTGATTGCTAATACAATCATTATTTGTTTGAAGAAATTGTTCATGCCAGTATTTAGTTAGTGATTTGAATGGATGAAAAAAATTGAATTCTTGTTATTGAGTTTTCAATTTTTAAAATGTATAAACCTGCTTGTAAACTAGTAACTGAAATAGGTTGATGAGATGAAAAGTTTCCATATTGAATTACATTTCCCAATAGATTGATCAGCTGGTATGAATAAGTTGCTGTTTCGTTGGTATAAATAAAATCTGTTGTAGGATTTGGAAAGATGTTGATTTTGGAATTTAAATCAGCCTCATTCATAGATAAACCAGTACTACCAGAATTCATACTTTTTCCTGATTGAATCAAGGATTTATCTAAAGGATTTTGTAGCAAGGCTACAGCATACATACGTGATGAATTCCAAATAGGATTGCTATAAACGGATTTGGTAATTAAACTAGTTTCTCCAATTGTGTTAGGTAAGTTGATGCTTTCTTGAACACCGTATCTCCATACATGATAGTGTTCAGATTCGCCATTACCTCCATCAACAAACACAGTATCTTCAGCTAATCCTGAATATAAACTTGCCATATTTAGATTACTTTCAGCCACTTTTTTTATTTGAATTTCATAGTTGAAAGAATCAGCCTGTATTTTTTTTAAATTGACTTTTACTTCAAAAGAGGAGAGCAGATTTAAAAAGGGATTAAACAAGTTTGCATCATTGTAGTTAGCAGATGTAGGAATAACCATGCCATTCATAACCAATCGAGGTGTTCCTCCATAGATTCCATAATAATTGGTTCTGGCATCGTTGGTTTGAGTATTCTGTTTGCTTAAAATGCAAGCACTATAGGGCGAACTAGGATGAATACTCAAATGAGTGATTTCTTTTTGATTAGATAGATTGGTGTAGAAACCAGGATTTCTGTTTTTACAAATGCTACACCTGGTATTGGTAAAATGTTCAACAACTGAATTCAGTTGAATTTGCTGAGCAAAGATATCACTTAATGATAAAATGAATCCGAATAATAGGAAATACTTTTTCATGCTGGTATGAATTTGTTTTTCTATTAGTCGAATAAGTAATTCATTCCTTACACTTCTTCAGAAATTATTTTATCGAGTTTGTTTTTTAATTCCTCAGATGCTTTGATTTCTTTTTCCTGAAACAGCGATTCTTTATAGAGTTTTAATTGATTGTCGATAATATCTGATTGATGGATAAAGTTTCTACAACATTTGCAAAAATGAATATGTATTTTCATCTCAATCCTTTGTTTTAACGGAAAATTCACTTCATCTTTTCTTAGGTGATTGAATGAAACCTCTGAACAATTATTTAATATTCTTTTGATGTAACTTTTCATGATTTTAAATGATTTCGTTTTTTTCTAAACAGGTTCTGAAAATGGTTTTAGCTCTAAAAATGATAACCCAGAAATTCGCATCTGAAATGTCGAATTGATTACAAATACTTTTTGTATCAATTTCATCGAAGTATTTTGCAAGGAAAATGCTCTTTAATCTCAAGGGCATTTTTTGTAAACAATTTTCAAGTGCTGCAGAAAAATCCTTACTGATTACTTTATGATCAGCATTGTTGGAAATATAATTAGGAGATATTTTGTTAATCCATCGCCCAAAATTGTGAGAGTCAAAAAAGTGATTACTAAATTCATCATCTGTTTCAGAAATATAGGATGAGAAAGGTTTTTCGAACTTTTTCTTTCTGTAGTAATCAATGATTTTGTTATTTAGAATATTAGTTAACCAAGTTTTTTCAGAACTATTTCCTTTGAATGAATCCTTGTTTTTAAACGCAGCTAAAAAGGTATTTTGAACCAAATCTTCTGCTTCAGATTGATTATTCGTTTTAAAATAAGCAATCTTATATAGGTAATCTGCGTAATTATTTACCCAGTTTTTGGTGTCTAATAGTTCTTCCATTTTCAAGTTCCACTTCTATTTTTTTATTATTCGTTTGAAAACTTAAATCCTTACAACTTCAATTAAAATAATTTTTAAAACCAAAAAGGCCACTTCAATTGAAGCAGCCTTTTTGATAATTGAAATATTATAATCAACTATTTCTTCTTTGCTTTTGGTGCTACATAATCAGGCATCGCTTTGATTTCGGCTTGTAGGTTTTCATTGTTCTTTATATAAGCATCATCACCATCAGCTTTAGCCAATTCCATAGATTTGTTTGATGATTCCATTGCTCCTGCATAGTTTTTCATGTCTTTTTGAATTTTGGCTTTTAATAACCAAACCCAATATGCTTTCGGATTGGCATCAATGGCTTTGTTTACCCAAGTTAAAGCTTGGTTTAAATCCTTGTGATTTTCATAGTAGTAATTAGCTGCACCGTAGTAAGGTCTAGTGTCTTTAGCCATTACTGTTTCAATTTGTTTGCTGATTTTGGCATCATAATCAGCTGTGATGTCTAATGATACAATAGTTTGTTCCCATTTGATGTTCAATCTGCACTCATTCATGCGCATATTGTTCATTTCAATAGTGAAAGTTTCAGTATAATCTTTAGTTGCTCCAACTTTTACATTTACTCTTAATACATCATTTTCTTGTTTGTATGCATCAGGACTAGTTACATCTAAATCTTTGCTGAGAATTACCACCCATTCGTTTTCTCCAGGGATACTCAATAAACCATATTTTCCAGCTTTTACATCAGTACCATTCACTTTTACATCTTCATGGAACTGAATGGTAGTTGCGCCATTAGCACCTGTTCTCCAAACTTTACCAAATGGTACCACGTTTCCAAATACTTTTCTGCCTTTTGCACTTGGTCTTGAATAAGATAATTCAATTTTTGAAGTAGCAAAATTCTGACTAATAGAAGTGGTTGGACTTGGTTGAGGAAATGGAATGCTTTGCGATTGTGCTTGAGTGAACAACAAGGCACAAGCTGCAATAAGTAATAATTTACGCATCATATTATTTTAATTTTTAAGCATGCAATTTGAAGGTTTATGTCCAAAAAACATAATTGTTTCTGTTAAAAAATCTTTCACTATTGAATGAATTCAGTTTAATTTTGCTTTTACTTTGCTCCAAAATACTGCTATGTCGAGTTCATTTTTAAAGGAGATGAAATCTATTCTCCAAACCCCAATTCAAAAAGGTAAAGATGTATGGATTGCAGATACCGCACGCGTTTTTGGTAAGGTGATTTTAGGCGATGAATCTTCTGTATGGTTTTCTGCTGTATTACGCGGCGATTCCGATCTAATTAAAATTGGTGACAGAACCAATATCCAAGAATCAGCAGTGGTGCATGTCGACCCGGGATTTCCAACTACTATTGGTAACGATTGTATCATTGGTCATGGTGCTATTGTGCATGGTGCAACTTTAGGAAACCATGTATTGGTAGGCATGCATGCAACTGTTTTAAATGGAGCACAAATTGGAAACTTTTGTATCATTGGTGCACATGCTTTGGTTACTGAAGGAACTATTATTCCTGATTATTCAATTGTAATGGGAGCTCCTGCCAAGGTGGTAAAACAAATGAGCGATTCTCATGTTGATAAAGTAAAGCGTAATGCACAGGCTTATGTCGATTTAAGCAAAGAGTACATCCAACATTACGGAAACAATTCATAAAATGAATTCCAATAAATCTTCCTATCACCAATTACAATCACCTCATTTAATCATTATTGGCGGTGGTTTTGCAGGTATCGAAATGCTGAAGCAGTTAAATGGTTTGCCTATTAAGGTTACGCTGCTCGACAAAAACAATTACCATACATTTCAACCTTTGTTGTACCAAATTGCATCAGGTGGTTTAGGTCCCGATGCCATTGCTTACCCGCTTAGAAAAATTGTGGGCAAAATTCCAAATATTGCCTTTAGAATGGCTGAGGTACAAGCTATCGATACCAATCATAATAAAGTAAAAACAGATATAGGTGATTTTACTTATGATTATTTATGCATTGCTACAGGTTCTGTTACCAATTTTTTTGGGAATAAAAACCTGCAGGAATTTGCCATGGAATTAAAATCAATTCCTCAGGCATTGGATTTAAGAAGTAAAATTCTACAAGAGTTCGAAAAGGCTGTTTCACAAACGGAAAGTGGGCAACTCGAACGTATCTTGAATTTTGTTGTAGTAGGCGGAGGTCCCACCGGTGTTGAGACTGCAGGTGCCATTGCTGAAATCAAAAACAATGTATTGCCATCTGATTATACTGAAATTAATAAGAATTATATGAAGATTCATTTGATTGAAGCATCAGATAGAATCTTGGCAGCGATGTCTGAAGTTTCTTCTGAAAAGGCAACGCAGTTTTTAGAAAATCTTGGGGTTGAAGTACATCTTAAAACACAAGTAAAAGATTTTACAGGAACCGAATTGTTATTGGGCGATGGAAGTATCATTCAAACAGAAACAGTGATTTGGGCAGCCGGAGTAAAAGGAGAATTTCCTCAAGGAATTGAAAGTAATTCTATCGGCAGAGGCAACAGAATTTTGGTAGATGAATTCAGTAGAATTAAAGGTTTAAATAATGTGTTTGCTGTGGGTGATGTTGCCATGATGACACATGAAGAGAAATATCCAAACGGACATCCCATGGTAGCTCCAGTTGCCGTTCAACAAGCTAATTTATTGGTGAAAAATCTTCAAGCAATCATCGCCAAAAGAGAATTAAAACCCTTCAGCTATTTCGATAAGGGCAGCATGGCAACAGTAGGAAGGCACCGAGCAGTATTTGAATCATTCGGAATTAAAATGCAAGGCATCATTGCTTGGTTGGGCTGGATGTTTTTACACCTCATGTTATTGGTAGGATTTAGAAACCGATTAGTAGTATTTGTAAACTGGCTTTGGAATTATGTATCCTACCAAAGAGCCATCAGAATTATCACCAGACCGTATAAAGGGAAGAATTGAAAATTTCTTAATGGCCTAGGGCTTAAGCCAAAAGGCTATTAAGAAATTAAACATCCCAAACGAAATCTTGCTGATTTCTCAATAGCACCGCGGCTTCAGCCCGGTGTTATTGAGAAATAAATAATGAATGCTTCTCAAATGATTTTAGCTAAAATTAACACATTTGAAACAAATTTTTATTTAATTCAAATGATAAACAAATTGACACTTTATTGAATATTTCCTAGGACTTTAAATCGCAAATATATATTCCTACCTGTGATCAATATCTTAGTTAATAAATTACTTAGAAAGTTGATCGATATCGTCAAGGTCTCTTAGTCTACCGGATTCTTTTTTATTTTTCAGGAGGTCGTTATACCCAATAAAGTTAACAAGAAGATCTTCGATTTCTACTTGAGTTTTATTTTGAAAACAATCATTAAAAGTTACCCCATCAATTTGAGTTAGAAGGTCAATTCTTAATGGTGGATAGCCTAATTGAATAATGTTACCTTCTTTAATGAAATCATCCTCTTTTAATCCAAATGAAGAAAAGCCAAATTGATCAATACAAATTAAAATTTACTGGCATTTTCTTTGGTTGGATTTAACCAAATATTTAGGTCTCCTGTATACCGCGGATGACCATGAACGCCAACAGCATAGCCGCCTACTATTAGGTATTCAGCCTTATTTTTGATTAATAATTCTACAAACTCTTTGAAGTCTTGGTTGAACATCCTTTTTTAAACTTAAATATTGTTGTCGAAGTATTTCAATTGTTTCTAATCGCTCTTTTACGCTCCTTGTAGACCAATAGGAGAAGTCGGAACTTTTTTCCTTTATGGATGTAATTTTTAGAACCTTTTCCATATTCCAAATTTAATAAAATTTACGGTTATTTAATTAAAAATCTATATGGAATTTCATGAATTAAAATAGAAATAATCCTAATCAAATCTTGCTGATTTCTCAATTGCACCGTGGCTTCAGCCCAAAAGGCAATTAAGAAATTAAACATCCTAATGAAATCTTGCTGATTTCTCAATTGCACCGTGGCTTCAGCCCGGTGAAATTGAGAAATGAATACTGATTGTTTCTCCCAATAAATCAATCTTCATCCCAAATCAAAATTAGGCTCCAATGAATCCATTCTTTTTACTGTTGTTGGAATGAATCAAATCCATTCCATTTTTTGTCAAATGATTAACAAGTCCCTCTTTTCTCCAAGTTTTTCTTATTTTCGCCTATGGTGCTTTTACCAGTTTAAGAATCATTTTATGAAAGCTAAATTATTATCCTTCTTATTCCTATTAACTACAACAATGGCTTTTGCCCAGAAGCCTGAAATCAAACGTATCGACCCACCTTTTTGGTGGAATAACCTCAATACCCGCAACCTGCAATTATGTGTGTATGGCACCAATGTGGCTGCTTTTGATGTAAAACTGAAAACCAATGATGTTAGCATTAACAGAATTGAAAAGGTTGAAAATGTTAATTACCTATTTGTTTATTTAGACTTAGGGAAATTCTCTGGTAATGAAATTTTAATCGATTTTATTTTTGAAGGAAAAGCAAAAACGACCAAGTATAAACTTCAAACCTTACAGAAAAATATCGACCATATCAATGCCAAAGATTTTGTTTACCTAGCATTCCCAGATCGTTTTGCTAATGGTGATCCTAAAAACGATGCCATTCCAACTTTAAATGAAAAAACTTGTAGCCGCGATACTTTAGGTGCTCGTCATGGTGGCGATTTAAAAGGTGTTTTAGACCATGTCGATTATTTACAAGATTTAGGTGTGACTGCTCTTTGGTTGAATCCAACTTTAATCAACGACCAACCTGCATACAGTTACCATGGGTATGCCTTAACCGATCATTATCGCACCGACCCTCGCATTGGTACCAATGAACAATACAAGCAATTGGGTGATGTATTGGCTTCAAAGAAAATGAAATTGATTATGGATTTAGTCCCAAATCATGTGGGAAGTAAACATTGGATGGTATTAGATATGCCTGAAAAATCTTGGTTAAACCAGTGGCCTGAATTCACTAGAACCAATTACAGAGCCACTACACATTTCGATCCTTATGCCAGTGAATACGATAAAAAGAAAATGGTAAATGGCTGGTTCGATGGTCACATGCCCGACTTAAATCAAACCAATCCGCGATTGGCAGATTACTTGATGCAAAGTTATTTGTGGTGGATTAATTATGCTGGTATCGATGGCTTTAGGATTGATACCTATTCATATAATGATTACGATTTTATGGATAAATGCATGGCATATATACAAAAAGAATATCCTGGATTTTGGAGCAGTGGCGAGGTGTGGGAGCAGGGTGGAGTGCTTAATATGGCCTATTTTACTGAAAAAAATAATTAAAAAAAATCACCAGCTAGCAGCCATTTAAGCGGTGCTATTGATTTTCAATTGTATTGGGCCATTTTGGATGCCCTTAATAATGAACCTGAATGGGATAAAGGTTTGGCTAAGATTTATTACATATTAACCCATGATGGTTTGTACAACCAGCCACTAAACAATTTAACTTTCTTGGATAATC
>JBMLPO010000164.1:0-4652 GCA_049242065.1 Bacteroidia bacterium | reverse complement strand
TGAAAAATTTGACAAACTTAATTGAAATTCTCAAAAATGCTAAGAACTTCCTATTATATACTGAGTAATAAGTAAAAGTAAACCGCCGGTGCCGAGATAAAAACCCCGTCGAAACGGTCTAAAACACCGCCATGACCTGGCAAAATACTTCCACTGTCTTTTATACCAAGATTTCTTTTTAATAAAGATTCTGTTAAATCTCCAAGTGTTCCAAACACTACCACGATGGCTCCTACTACCATCCACTCAACAGCACTCAAATCATTCCAGAAAATCGATAGCACATATCCCATACCCATGGTCAAAATCAATGAACCAATTCCACCTTCCCAAGATTTTTTCGGACTCACTCTCTCAAACAACCTATGCTTACCAAATTTAACTCCAACTAAATAAGCAAATGTATCACTGCTCCATTGCAAAATAAAAAAGCCTAATGGAAGTGTATAACTATAGGTAAGCGAATTAAAATAACCAAAATCACCCAACATACTAATGGGAAAACAGATATAAATGATTCCTAATAACTGAAATGCAAGTGTATCAAATTCACGCCCAGTATTTTCAAACAACTTAACAATAAACAAAATGAGGAAAACAGGTATCAAATGATAAAACCAACTAAGTGATAAATCTCCTCGAATAATAAAAGCAAACATCAAGTTAATAACAGATCCAGCTATTACTCCTAAATATTTTTCAATCCAGGATTTATCGGGCAGCATCAGCTCAAAAAATTCGAGTAAACACAAAAAGTTAATGACAAACAATAGGATAAAAAAACTCCATTCATTAAATAAAGTCCCTCCTACCATTGCCAAAACAAATACAGAGCCTGTTAGTGCCCTTTGCCAAAAATTATTCATGTTGCTATGCTTTGTCGTTGTTGGAGTTAAAACAACCAACAATCTTTCACCTTACAATGATGGTTTTAATTCCTTCAAACACCAAAAGGGTTTTCACCAACTTAATCGTATAATGTATGATGATTTGAACACTCTATTCTAGAATCTGATCTTGTAGTTTTCTGAATTGTGATTTACTCATCCAAAATACCAAAGCCATTGTTCCTACTATGCTAAGTAAGGTAAAATACCAAGGGAAGTGATAATCTTCATTAAAAACTGCTACATCCTTGTAAACATCAGATAAAACAAAACCCAATAAAGCCAATCCGTTGTTTATAAAATGAGCTAAAACAGCAACCCAAATATTGCCCGAGTACAAATAAATATATCCCAATAATGCACCTAATAGTACCCTTGGAATAAACCCATAAAATTGGCCATGTATTCCGCTAAAAACTATTGCGGTAAACCATATTGCCACATGCGGATTATAAAAACACTGACGGGCAAAATTTTGCAATATTCCTCTAAAAAAGAATTCTTCTGCAATGGCAGGCAACATTGCCACAACTATTAAATTGATCAAAAACTGTAAGGGACTTTTTGTTATCACCATCAATTCCGTTAATTGTTTCGCCTGCTCTTCCATATTTCTAATCGATAATTCAAAATCCGCCATTGAAGCAGGAAATTTAATTGCTTGATTCAATTCGTTAATCCACGAAATCAATGGTAAACTCAAAACAATAAGTAATGGAGCCAGTAAAATATAGTAAGCTTTAAATGGCTGTGTCATTTTAATATAAGTAGGCGCAAATTTTCCAATTGCTTTTGGAAACAATAAAGCAGGCACTAAAAATGTTCCAATAGAACCCGCAATGGCTTGAAAAACCAATAAGGCATTTCGAGAATTGGCATCTGTTTTTGCACTTTGCATCAAATCGTACAATTGCATCATATCTACCCCAAATAAAAATTTGGAAATAAAAATTCCTGCAAAAGAAAATACAGAGGCAAACACAAGCACCATTCCCATTAATATGAATGATCTGCTTAAAAAGAATAAATAGCGGTTGCTGCTAAAAATGGTGGTTTCAGACATCTTCTTATATTTGTGCCGCAATATACAAAGCGTTTAGGTGGTAAAAATCGGAAATATTGATTTGGGAGAATTTCCTCTCCTTTTAGCTCCAATGGAAGATGTTAGTGATCCTCCGTTCAGAGCCGTGTGTAAAACAGAGGGCGCAGACCTTATGTACACTGAGTTTATCTCTTCTGAAGGGCTCATTCGTGATGCCATCAAAAGCAAAATGAAACTCGATATTTTTGATTATGAACGCCCAATTGGTATCCAAATTTTTGGTGGCGATGAGGAAGCTATGACCATGGCAACGCAAATTGTTGATGCAACCGGACCAGATTTGGTTGATATCAATTTTGGTTGTCCTGTAAAAAAAGTGGTTTGTAAAGGCGCAGGTGCAGGTATCTTAAAAGATGTGCCTAAAATGGTGCAATTAACGGCTGCTGTTGTGAAGTCCACCAAACTTCCTGTAACAGTTAAAACCCGCTTGGGTTGGGACGAAAATAGCATCAATATTCTAGAAGTGGCCGAACGCTTGCAGGACGTGGGAATACAGGCATTAACCATTCATGGCAGAACCCGTGCACAAATGTACAAAGGACAAGCAGATTGGCGTCTCATGACAAAAGTAAAAGAGAATCCAAGAATCAAAATTCCCATTTTTGGTAATGGCGATATCGATTCTCCTGAAAAAGCACTTTTATATAAAAACACCTACGGTGTAGATGGTATCATGATTGGCCGCGCTGCCATAGGTTACCCATGGATTTTCAGAGAAATCAAACACTTCTTTGCAACAGGCGAACACCTTGCTCCGCCTACCATCGACGAAAGAGTGAATACCTGCAGAATCCATCTAACTAAGTCGGTTGAATGGAAAGGCAATTGGGCCGGAATTGTAGAAATGCGTCCACATTATAGCCACTATTTCAAAGGACTCGATCATTTCAAACCCTTCAGAACACGTTTAGTGATGGCAGAAAAATTTGAGGAAGTCTTACAAATTCTCGATGAAATCGCCATTCATTACAATCAAGTGGCAATGGTGTAAATAGAACTTTCTATGCTGGGCGTTACCCCGCTTTTAAATTCCATCATGAACATCATCTACTTTCTAAATGATAATTTGGGAAGCCAACAAAGCGGGGTCAGGCCATTCACTGCTATCTTTTTTCTCCGATTTTCTAAAAATGGTAAATCAATCTTCAACATCCTATTTCCCGTTTGACTGGAGAAAAAAGGATATCCGTTGCTGTCCTTAACGCGAAATCCTGCCAATTTAAAAATTCATTTAATCATCAGGCATTTTGAATCATTCAATTTCATATCAAATAGATAGGTGTTTCACCGAAACACTCTACCTGTAATGGAAATTTTACTAGATATTTTTCCATTATAATGGGAATTTTACTAGAAATATTTCCACTATATAGGAAATTTTACTAGTTTTGAATATGGATTCATTCAACAGAGATTTACAAAACCAATTAGAAAAATGGCTTTACAAAGGAAAAGTACTAGTTCTAATTGGTGCTCGTCAGGTTGGAAAAACCACTCTTTTACAACAGATGTTTCAAAACAACAAAGAAACATTGTGGCTCAATGCCGATGAATCAACCATCAGAAACAGATTTGAAGAGCTAAATCTAAACAATATCAAATCAATCATTGGGAATTACAAAATTGTTATCATTGATGAAGTTCAAAGAATAGCGAATGCAGGTCTTTTACTTAAATTGATGGTTGACAATTTTAAACAAACTCAATTCATTGCAACTGGTTCCTCCTCTTTAGATATTTCCGAAAACATTTTTGAGCCATTAACTGGAAGACAAATCCAATTTCATTTATATCCTTTTTCACTTAACGAATTGTACAATGGAAAATCAGATTTTCAAATTGAGCAGGAATTAGCTTTTCATTTGGTATATGGAAACTACCCAGATGTTTGCAAAAACCGAGCTGATGCAGAAACTCTCATAAAAAATCTAAGTAACCAGTATTTATACAAAGATGTTTTGGCTTGGAAAGACATCAGAAAACCCGATTTATTAGATAAAATTCTAAAATTATTGGCCTATCAAATTGGTTCAGAAGTTTCTATCAACGAATTGGCAAATACCCTGCAAGTAAAGTCTGAAACTGTAGAAAGTTATATCAACCTATTAGAAAAATCCTTTGTTGTATTTAGATTATCTGCTTATTCAACCAATGCAAGAAAAGAAGTAAGCAAAATGAGTAAAATTTACTTCTGGGACAATGGCGTTCGAAACGCAGTAATTGATAGCTTAGAAGACTTAAGTTTAAGAAATGATGTAGGACAATTGTGGGAGAATTTAATGATCAGTGAGCGCTTAAAAATGAACACTTATTTTCATCCTAAAATCAAGCCTTATTTTTGGAGAAATTACAACCAAAGCGAAGTGGATTATGTTGAAATTTTAAAGGATCAAATTTTTGGATACGAAATGAAATGGAACAAAAATAAAAACCATAAAATCAGCAAAGCTTTCACCAATATTTATCCTAATAGCACTAATGACATCATAAATCCTAGAAATTTCACTCAGTTTTGTCGGATAAACCAAGAATAAAATTCTAGCCAAAAGGAAAATAAATTCTTCTAATATCAATTTGTCTTTAAAAACAATTTTCTCTCTTATTGACGAACAAGCACATTTCGTCTTTAAAGAGCATATCTAATTGCTTTTCGGTTAATTGCA
>JBMLPO010000163.1:11598-17638 GCA_049242065.1 Bacteroidia bacterium | reverse complement strand
GATACCTTATGAATAAGAAAAAGAAGCAATATTATTTTGAGCTCATTGATGTCATTGTTTTCATCATGCGCTGGAGAAAACAGTTAATCATTCTTTCAGCAGCAGCAGCCATACTATCTATTATTATTTCCAGTCCACTGGTTATTAGACCTAAGTTTAAATCAACTGCTGTATTTTATCCTTCCACCAATAACTCCATCTCAAATGCATTATTGGCCGACTCAAGGGTAACACAGAAAGATCCATTGGAATTTGGAGAGCAAGTTGCAGCTCAGCAATATGTTCAGATTTTAGAATCAGATGTTTTGAAATCGAGAGTTATCAAACAATTCAATTTGGCTGAGCATTACAGAATTGAGGCGGACGATAAAGAAATTAATTTTAAAGTTGGTAAGCTTTACGAAAAAAATATTTCAACCAAAAAAACACCTTATGCTTCCATTGAAGTAAACGTGTTGGATGAAGACCCTCAAATGGCTGCCAATATTGCGAATGGAGTTGTTAGTATTTTAGATAGTGTAAAAACTGAAGTACAAAAACGTATTGCATTACAAGCTTTAAACATTATTGAAACTGAATACAAAAGAAAAGAAGAAGAGGTAAATACCATCAAAACTCGTATGAGAGAATTAGGAGAAAAAGGTGTTTATTTTTATGAAGAACAATCAAAAGCCATTACTGAAGTGATGGGTAAAGTTGGTCCGAACGACTTCGTTATCAAACAACAAAAAGCATTGTCGATGTATGGAGCTGAATCTAAATTCCTCTATGGAACTTTAGAATTGCAGGTAGAACAATTAAATGAATTAAAGAAAAAACTAGACCAAGCTAAGATTGATGTGGATGCTCGTTTAAGTAATGTATTCATTCTTCAAACTGCCTCTCCTGCTGAAAGAAAAACATATCCAATTCGTTGGATGATTGTATTGGGTTCAATTATTGGAACCTTTGTTTTGAGTTGTATTGTGCTTTTATTCATTGAAAAATTCAGAGAACAAAAAGACAATCTCATTGCTTAATTCGATTCAGGAAAAAGACAAAAGCAAATGGCTCTATCTTTTGGTAGGAGCCTTTGTGCTGCTTAATACTTTTGCCATTGCATTAGAATGGTATTGGTTTGCAGCTTTACCGCTTTTAGCAGTCTTTGCAATCTTGGCTGTTTTAAAATTAGATTTCCTATTACTCAGTATTGTTTTCCTTGTACCCATCTCAATTAATATTGAAGATATTGGTTTAGGATTAGGAATTAGCTTGCCTGATGAGCCCTTGATAATAGGTGTATTCTTATTGGTTATCTATAAATTCATTATCGATGGTGAATATGATTTCAGGGTGCTCCGACATCCTATCAGCATTGCCATCATCATCAATACCATTTGGATATTTATCACTTGTCTTACCAGTCAGGAAATCATTGTTTCATTTAAATTTCTTCTATCAAGATTCTGGTATATCCTCCTCTTTTATTTTTTAGGAGTGGTTTTATTCAAGAAGTTTTCAAACATTTCAAATTTCCTCTGGGCCTATATTATTCCGCTCGCATTTGTAATCATCTTTACCCTTTACAAACACAGTGATGATAATTTCTCACAAGTAACCTCATTCGAAATCATGGCGCCCTTTTATATTGCCCATGGTATATATGCGGCTGCTGTTGCTTTCTTCATTCCACTATTTGTGTGTTATATCATTTTTGGATTTAGAATGAAAGCGCATTTTTCAATTGTTATCATTTCTATCTTCCTATTGTTATTATTTGGAGTGGGAGTGGCATTCTCATTTACAAGAGCAGCTTGGCTGAGCCTTGCAGGTGCTTTGGGTTTTGGCTTATTGATGTTATTCAGAGTACGCTTATGGCAAATGTTTATTCTATTAGGAATTGGATCCTTGTTTGTAGTTGCCAATTTTGATGATATATTTTATCAGCTTTATCAGAACAAACAAAACTCTGCAGAAGGATTTGAAAAACATTTAGAATCGGTTTCAAATGTAAGAAATGACGTTTCAAATTTAGAGCGCGTAAACCGCTGGATGGCGGCTATCAATATGATCAAAGAAAAACCAGTTTTTGGTTTTGGACCTGGCGCTTTTTCTTTCACCTATGCACCTTATCAAGATCCTGAATTTAAAACACCTATTACAACCGCATTTGGAGACCAAGGACATGCCCATAGTGAATTCCTCAATCCAATGGCAGAAAGCGGTTGGTTAGGACTTTTAACCTTTCTAGGAGTATTGGTTATGGTATTTCAAAAAGGATTGAATTTGGTTTATAAAGCCAATGAAATCAAAGTAAGAATTTTTGCAGCCTCAGTTCTACTCGGATTGGTCACTTATTTCATTCATGGACTATTAAACAATTACAGCGAACAGGATAAAATTGCTGTGATACTTTGGGGTGCTTTTGCTATGATTACAGCAATGGATTTATACCATAAAAATGAAGTTCATGAGAGCTTATAAAAAACCTTCATATATGATTTCATCCAGCCGTACTTCCAATTCATTTTATTTCCTTATTTCCAAATCATATAGCATTTGATAAATGCGATTTACAAATGAATATCTCCGTGTTAAAACCACAGAGCTATTCGTTTATATATAAATGAATGCTGGTTATTTTCTATTTCTTCACAATCGATAATTTCAAACTAATGATATTGCTCATTGCGAGTAATCCTTCGTTAAAGGCGTTTCCTAAAGCATAATCAATAGAGAACCGACTTAATTTTAAACCCACTCCCAAACTTGGCATAGCATTGAGTGTTTCTTTTCCATCAAAATCTTTAACGCGCTGAAAGCGTTGTAAACCTCCCCTTAAATAAACCAGGTTTCTATATCCCAATTCAACTCCTAATTTAGGATCGATATTGATGAACTTACTACTTATTAAAACATTTCTCTGACCATCTGTAGTGATTTCAAAATTCAATTCTGGATTGATAGAAATTTTCTCATTCCAAACTTGAAACATTCTGCTAGCACCAATTACAAATCTTGGAAGTGTTATTTCCAATCCGCCTTTGGGCAAAGTATTTCCAGTAGAAATTAATTGTTGTTTATCAGATTCTGTTAGTTTGTACGTCCATGCATTGAAGGTTCCCGTTATATCATAAGCTACTGCAGCCAATTTGTATTTTTTGTATTGATAGGTAGCCCCCAAATCAAATCCAAATCCCCAAGCCCCACCAAAATCGCCTATTACACGACGAATTACTTTCATATTGGCACCAATGTTCAGATTTTCAATTCCTGTTTTTGTAGCATATGAACCCATAAATCCATAATCTACTGCAGAAAATTCTTTGATTAAATTGTAATTGATTTGTCCATCTTGCATCAAATACAATGTGTTTGGAATACCATCAATACCAAATCTAATCATGCTGATGGCCGCTCTGCTTTTGTCGTTTAATTTAAATCCAATTGCCCCATAATCATGTTTAGCTATTCCTGCAAACTGTTCATTGTGCATCAAACCAATTTGAAAATTATCTTCAATTCCAATTAAACCCGCAGGATTCCAATAAGTGCTTGTGATATCATTTCCACTAGAAACTACTGCCCCTCCCATAGCCATCGCACGACCACCAATGCCAATACCCAAAAAGGCATTACTATATTTTAATGTTTGTGCATGAGCAACGAATGTGAAGATTCCAGCGAATACTAAAAAGACAATTTTTTTCATTCAAAAATTTGTTTCATTTCAAAAATACGAGAATAAACTTCAGCAAACCAATTCTCCTCCAAATCTATCACCAACTTCAACAAATCACGTCTTTCATGAAAACTGATTTCTGGTAGTCCGGCTCGCATCATGACCCTTGATAACGAATAGCCAAATAGGTTATTATCTGTATAGTTTAAGATATAAGCCGACTGTTTAAAATAATGAAACATCCTTAACATTCTTTCTGTTTCTTTCACACCCTGAAGCTCTAAAAATCCACCTAATACTTCAGGATCTACATGGTGTAAATCTGCATAAAATTGCTTACCAATTCTAGGATAATGTTTCACCAATAAACGGTCCATTAACATCTCAAATAAAATATGACCAAGAAACCATTTTCGATTTATCTGCTGTAAATCATTGCTCATTTTAATTGCTTCTAAACAAACCCTAGTTCCCTTTTCAAAAAAATGAGAAGCATGAAATTTTTTATCATCTTCAAGATGAGAATAACAACCAGCTAATAACTCATGATAAGCGCTTGGATACTCCTCTCCTATTTCATGGTATTTCTTTACTAGTCCCCTTGCCAAATCAGGCAAAATGAGCCCCAAATTGAAATAGGGTTGATCAATTTGATGATGAATAAAATAGTGAGATAAAAAATTCAAAGCTGCTTTTCATGCAATTTCAGGAAATTTATCTTGAAGTCCATAAATAATTCAGCCGCCAAGCCTTATTTTCGAAACTTATTACAGAAAGATATTTGTCATGGGTGTAAATTTTATTGAAGAATTGAAATGGAGAGGCATGTTGCATGATATCATGCCAGGTACTGAAGAAGAACTAAGTAAAGGCGTATGCAGCGGCTATATTGGCTTCGACCCAACCGCTGATAGTTTACACGTTGGGCATTTAACCCAAATCATGACCCTGATTCATTTTCAAAAAGCAGGGCATCGTCCTTATGCACTTGTTGGTGGTGCTACTGGAATGGTAGGTGATCCTTCGGGAAAATCACAAGAGAGAAATCTATTAAATGAAACTGAATTACGTCACAACCAAAATTGTATTGAACAACAATTGAAAAAGTTTCTAGATTTCAATTGTGGCGAAAATAGTGCGGTCATGGTAAACAATTACGATTGGTTCAAATCATTCAGTTTCCTTGATTTTATTAGAGATATAGGCAAACATATTACCGTAAATTATATGATGTCGAAAGACTCTGTAAAGAAAAGATTGGAAGGTGATAGCGGTATGAGTTTTACTGAATTCACTTACCAACTCGTACAGGGATACGATTTTTACTACCTCTGGAAAAACCACCAATGTAAGGTACAAATGGGTGGCAGTGACCAGTGGGGTAATATTGTAACAGGCTCCGAATTAATTAGAAGAAAAGATGGTGGAGAAGCATTTGCGATTACAACCAATCTCATTAAAAAATCGGATGGGACCAAATTCGGAAAAACCGAAAGCGGCGCAGTATGGCTTGATCCTAAAAGAACTTCACCCTATAAATTTTACCAGTTTTGGTTGAATGCAAGTGATGCTGATGCAAAAGAATGGATTCGCATATTTACACTTTTATCAAAAGATGAAATTGAAGCCATAGAAAAAGAACATGAAGCAGCACCGCACTTAAGAGCCTTACAAAAAGCTTTGGCAAAAGATATCACTATCAGATGTCATGGCGAAAATGCTTATGAAACGGCATTGGCTGCCTCTGGTATTTTGTTTGGCAATTCAACTATTGAAGCATTTAAGGAATTAGACGAAGAAACTTTCTTAGATATTTTTGATGGCGTTCCTATGTTTCATGTTGCTAAATCAATATTAGACAATGGCATCAATTTGGTTGATTTATTAAGTGAACAAACCCAAGTATTCCCATCAAAAGGAGAATGCAGAAAAATGTTACAAGGTGGCGGCGTTTCAATTAATAAAGAAAAAGTAAGTGATCCCAGTGCCAGTATCAATTCTAGCGCACTTATAAAAGATAAATACCTGTTTATTCAAAAAGGGAAAAAGAATTACTTTCTAATTCATGTTCAATAATGCTATGAAAACAATCGGACCCAAAGATTTGCCATTGGCAAGTTTCCATAATGCGCTTTTAACTGCTGTAGCGCCAAGACCTATTTGCTTTGCAAGCACTGTAGACAAGGATGGCAATATGAACTTATCTCCATTTAGTTTCTTTAATGTGTTTGGATCCAATCCGGTCACCTTTATTTTCTCACCTGCTAGAAGAGTAAGAGACAATAGCATCAAACATACTTTGGAAAACATCATGGAGACCAAAGAAGTGGTGATCAATGTAGTGAATTACCCTATGGTACAACAAATGAATTTGGCAAG
>JBMLPO010000163.1:0-11588 GCA_049242065.1 Bacteroidia bacterium | reverse complement strand
ATTCACTAAATCCGGATTTACACCATTGGCATCACAATTGGTAAAACCTTTTCGTGTTGCTGAAAGTCCAGTGCAGTTTGAATGTAAAGTACGTGATATCATAGAAACGGGACAAGAAGGTGGAGCAGGAAATCTCATCATTGCTGAAATGCTATTGATGCATATTCGTCCTGAATACCTAACAGCTGATGGTAGAATTGACCAGCATAAAATTGACTTAGTAGGACGCCTTGGAAGTGATTGGTATGTGCGTGCAAGTGGTAATGCCTTGTTTGAAGTACAAAAGCCCGCCAAGAACTTAGGAATTGGAATCGATACTTTACCGGACAGTATTAAGTACAGTAAAATTCTTAGTGGTAATGATTTAGGACAGTTGGGAAATGTAGAACAATTACCCGATGCCGATAGTATTCAAATATTCAAGAGAATGAACAAAACCCTTGCTGGCATTCACTCTTCGGCTGTCGATAAAACAGATTTGAACACCAAACTCCACCAATTTGCACATCAATTATTAGAAAGCAATCAGGTAGAAGAGGCGTGGAAAGTACTATTGAGTTAGGGCTTGTATCAAAAAAGAAACAATGTGTTCAAAATAATGCACAGAAATGGGACACAGATAGAAGCCTATGGTTCAAGAAAACTTTTAAAAACCTAATAAAGAGCGACTTGAAAAATTAAATCCAGCTTAAAATGATTTTTGGCACAGTTATTATACTATAGGTAATATCTAAAATTCATTTTGCTTTATTATATAGCCCAATCAACTAGCCATTGATTGGGTTTTTTCTTGCCTTCACTTCAATTAAGTTTTTATTTTTCTTTTGAATTGATATTTTGCCTAGACAAAATAAACCTATGGAAAAAATAGAATACGAAGAAAACGAAATTGAAAAATCAAGACATGGATGTGTAAGCGTCTGGTTGATTTTAATGATGATAGCCAATTCCCTTACTGGCTTAGTTTATTTACTGTTACCTGAGAACATTTCAAAATTGTTACCTGGAGAAGTTTCAGCCTTGTTTTTTGTTTTGTTGGGAGTCATTGGCTTCAGTAATGTGGTATTTTCTGTTGCCTTATACAGATGGAAACTATGGGGCTTTTACGGCTTTATTGTTTCGAGCCTACTCACATTTGTTATCAATGTATATATTGGATTGGGAGCAGGACAATCTCTCTTTGGATTAGCAGGAATCGCCATTTTATATGGCATTCTTCAAATAAAGAAAGACAATGTTTCCGCTTGGAATTATATGGAATGATATCAAAAAAATAAGCATACAAAAAAGGCCGATTCTCTTCAGAACCGGCCTTTTTTATTGAATTATTTTCCACCTAATTTATCAGGATCGATGCCTCTTTTCTTAGCCATCTCTTCCAATTTAATTTGGAATTTAGATTTCGTTACAGGCTTCTTTTTGTTTTCTTCTAATTGTTTATGAATGGCTTTTTCATCCACAAATCCTCTAATCAATAATTGTTGCCCAATGGTAAACAAGTTCGACACAAAATAGTAGTATGTCAATCCAGAAGAATAACTATTAAAGAATCCTAAGAACATCACAGGCATGATATAACTGATGTATTTCATTTGACCTGTTACGCCTGTCATTTGGTTATTGTAAATGGTATAAACCAATGTTGAAGCCGTCATCAATAAGGTAAACAAACTCACATGGTCGCCATAAAACGGAATTGTAAATGGTAAATTCAGAATGCTGTCGTAGGTTGATAAATCCGTAGCCCATAAAAACGATTGTTGTCTTAACTCAAACGCTGATGGGAAGAATTGGAACATGGCAATCAAGATTGGCATTTGCAACAATACTGGTACACAACCACCCATAGGATTCACACCTGCTTTGCGATAAATCTTCATGTTCTCTTGTTGCTGACGCGCCAAATCATCTGGATATTTCGCCTTGATTTCATCTATCTCAGGTTTCAAAACCCTCATTTTTGCAGAGGATAAATAAGAACGATAAACCAATGGGAACAATATGGTTTTAACGATTAGTGTCAATAAGAATATAATCAATCCAAAATTGCTTAAAAACTGACCTAACCAATAAAACACATTAACAGTTACATATTTATTCACCCATCCAAAAATACCCCAACCCATAGGTACAACTTTTTCCAATCCTACATTTAAAGTTTGTAAGGTTTTGTAGTGGTTCGGACCAAAATAAAATTTCATTTCAGTGCTTTCTGAGTTTCCATGATTAAATGGAATGATCAGATTAGCTGTCATGAATTTAGGATATTTTTTACTTTCATCTTTCTTGGTTTCTACTACACCTTCATTGAAGTTTTTAGTAGCAATCAAAGTAGAATTGAAATATTGCTGTTTAAATGAAACCCAATTCACCGCTGTTTTGAGGTCCAGTTTTTCATCCTTTGTTTCAGGAAGAAAATCTGCCTCATCCTCTGCATATCTGTAATAAATGGTACTGGTTCTTTCTTCAGCTTCATGTGTTTTTTCTTGCAGTAAGATGTTTTGTTTCCAGGTTAAATCTAAGAAGCTGGTATTCTGTGCTACCACAGATTCCATTCCATTAAGTTTTAAATTGAAGTTCACATCAAAACCTTTACCCAAATCAAAATGGTGTTCAATCACCTTACCAGGTTCCATTTCTAATTTGTACACAATACCATTGGCTGTAGGATTTGCTTGGAAATACATTTCAGATGAATTGAATGCTTTTACATCTGAGGTAGGGAACTCATAAGAAAACTGACTTTCTTTTCCATCCACCAAAACCAAAGGACTTCCATCTGAACGTTTGTAGTTCTTTAATTCTACAGTATAAATTCTTCCACCTTTATTAGAAAAAGTAACTTTAAGTTGCTCAGATTCGATGGTGGTAAATTCTTCTTTACCTTGAGAAAATCCTGCAAATTTTCCGAACTGATTATTCAATGCAATTGAATCAGGTTGCGCCGTGATTTCAGCTTTTTTCTGTTCAACAGCTTGAACCAATGCAAGGCTATCATTTTGCTTTTTAACCAAAGCAATTGAATCTTGTGCTCTTTTCTGAGCATCTAACTCAGCTTGTGAGGGTTGATTTACATAGGCAAAGGTAATCATGATTACAAAAATCAAGCCTAGGCCTATAATCGAATTTCTATCCATTTTTACTAATTAAACGCCGCGAAAATAGGGGTTTTACATAAGAGTGCCTACATGAAAAAAGCCAATTTTAGCTTTGACTAAAACTAACAGCCGCTTTCACGAATTTGATAAACAAAGGATGTGGATTCAAAACTGTACTTCTGTATTCAGGATGGAATTGCACCGCAACAAAGTAAGGATGGTCTTTTACTTCCACAATTTCTGCTAGTTTGGTATCGGGATTGACCCCAGTAACAGCCATTCCAGCCGATTCAAAATCTGCTAAAAATTTATTATTGAATTCAAAACGGTGTCTGTGACGCTCAGTCACCTTGGTTTTCTCATAAGCTTTATATGCTTTCGAATCTTTTGAAATCTCACATACATAAGCACCTAAACGCATGGTGCCACCTTTAGCTGTGATTTTCTTTTGATCCGGCATCATGTCGATAACGGCATGTTTTGTTTTAGGATTCATCTCTGTACTATGCGCATCCTTCCACCCAATTACATTTCTAGCAAATTCTATAACTGCCATTTGCATTCCCAAACAAATCCCAAAGAATGGAATTTTATTTTCTCTTGCATACTTAATGGCGGTTATTTTACCCTCAATTCCTCTATCACCAAAACCAGGTGCTACTAAAATACCATCTAAATCACCTAATTTCTGAGCAACATTGTCATCTGCTATCAATTCACTGTGAATATACTGTAGACGAACCCTTGCTTCATTGTGTGCACCCGCATGAATAAAGGCTTCTACTATTGATTTATAAGCATCTGGTAGTTCAACATACTTACCAACCAATCCTATTCTTACTTCGTTTTTGGGATTTTTATGTCTTACCAAAAAGTCTTTCCATGAATCCAATTCCGGTTCATTCTTCGCTGAAAGCTTCATTTTAGACAATACAATTTTGTCTAATTTCTCTTTCAGCATCATCAATGGAACATCATAAATAGTTGGTACATCTAATGCTTCAATAACTGCATTGGATTCAACATTACAGAACAATGCAATTTTTTTACGCATTTCTTTGCTGATGGCATGTTCTGTTCTACAAACCAATATATCAGGCTGAACTCCGCTCTCCAACAACATTTTAACACTGTGTTGGGTTGGTTTAGTTTTTAATTCCTGACTTGAATTGAGGTAAGGCAATAAAGTTAAGTGAATAACCAATGCATCTTCTTCTTTTAGTTCCCATAATAACTGACGAACAGATTCCACATAAGGAAGAGATTCGATATCACCTACAGTACCTCCAATTTCAGTGATGATGATTTCATACTCCCCTGTTTCGCCCAAAAGTTTAATTCTTCTTTTGATTTCATCAGTAATATGAGGAATAACCTGAACTGTTTTACCTAAATAGGCGCCCTGACGTTCTTGGTTGATAACGTGCTGGTATATTTTGCCCGTAGTAACATTATTGGCCTGAGATGTTGGCGTATTTAAAAACCTTTCATAATGACCCAAGTCCAAATCAGTTTCAGCGCCATCTTCAGTTACATAACATTCTCCATGCTCATAAGGATTCAATGTTCCTGGATCAACATTGATATAAGGATCTAATTTTTGAATGGTAACGGAATAACCTCTTGCTTGTAACAATTTAGCTAGAGAGGCTGCAATGATGCCTTTTCCTAATGAAGATGTTACCCCGCCGGTAACGAAAATATATTTTGCGCTCATAATGGTTCTGTAGAATCTCCTGAATTAGACCGATTAAAGTCAAATTAGTTCAGTTTGAGGAGAACAATTTCTTACTGTACGGGATACAAAAGTAGGTTAATTTTTATTGCCTATTCATACTGTAAGGAAAGAGGTTTTCAATATTTTTTTAACAATTCTAATTTGAACTGCTATTCAGACTTTTGAGCCAGCGGATTCAGCCCTAAAATTTCTTCAGTGAATTTGCAGATTTCAGCATATACCTTTTCTACATTTTTTGACCGTATGGGATTTCCAATGATGTGGTCTCCTGCATCTGGCACATTGACCAATCTTTTTAAATGTGATTTTGTAGCAAGCTTCTCATGCATCCAAATCGTTTTTTTAGCGTCTACCATTTGGTCTTGATTCTGCTCATCTTTATAATAATAAAGGCTGATGCAAGGCTGATGAACCTGTGAAAATGTTTCTTCAGTCATTTGACTTTCCAATAAATTTTCAAGCTCAACAACTGGCTCTAAACGGTAGTTCAGGTACCAATATTTTCCAAATTCAGCATCGTCTTGGTAATGAAATGAATCACTACCAATAACCAATTTTGCAATTTGTAATCCCCAAGGATTATTCAACAAAAAAGACAAAGGATCATGCAAACGAATATTGGGCGACATCTGAATGAGTCCCTTGATTTCTGGGAATCTAGCTGCTAACATCAAACCCAATGTGCAACCTGTTGAAGTTCCCATAATGATGACAGAATCACCTGTTTGCTTGGCTATGGAATAAGCTTCCAATGCTGAATTCCACAGATTTTCTGCTGTTAGAAAATACATGGCGTTTGAAGTATCTAATCCTTGAAAGGCCAATCTTGATAATACCAAATTACAATGGTATCGCTTTGCATAATCAAAATTGATGGGCATTCCTTCATAGGAACAAGCTCCAAATCCATGAAGATATAAAACTGTATATTTTGTCTTTTGTCGAAGAGAATCGGCCCAAATGATACGTGCTTCATTCCCCGGTTTTACTTTGCTCTGTTTTTCTTTATTAGCCAAGAATAAATCTAGGTCGCATGCTGATGCAGGAACATCAAATAGATTGCTTGAAATTTGTGGCTCCTTGGGCTTGGGACCTAAATAATAAATGCTTATCAGCAGAAATAATATCACTAAACTGATATTGATTTTTTTATTCATGTGCTTGATTAATAATAGTGAGGTTCTTGCTGCTGTATGGAAATATCATGCAAAAACAAATACAAATCCATCACATCATTTATAGGTAGATTATTTGACTTGGCATCTTCAAATGTGAATAGGAGGTTCTTAAGAAAAATATCTGACTGATAAGTATCCAATCCCTTTTTCTTTTTTAAAACTTTAATTTCTTCAATAATTTTTCTTCTTTCGGCTAATGAATTCAACAAGTTTATTTGATTCATTCTTAATTGATTTCGCAAATCATCAATTTCAGGATGCGCCTTTCCATTGCTCTTCCTAAGCACAAATCCTGAAACAAAAGATGGAAATTTCATATGCGTACTTACTTCAAACAAAACAGGCGTTTTTTCAATCAATATCGACTTAATCCAATCGGTTTTGTATTCAGTAATAAGAGGGAAGATATTGGGAGTGGTGCAAAGTTCAGCCTTCCAGATTTGCAGTTCGGTTTTCTTTTTTATTTTTAGAAACAACAATTTTGAACTGCCCATGCAATAGGTCATATTGTCTTTATAGGTATCAAAATCAATTAAAACACCGGCTGAAGGAAGGTTCATTCCAAGTTCCAATTCATTATTTTTTAATTCTAAAATTAAATTGGATGCAGGTGTTGACCTGTATTTGTCCAAATTTTTCAAATGTATCAGGTTGTATTCTTTGCCTTGAAAAAAGAGTACAGAGTCCTGACCAGAATCATAATTTTTATTGAGCGATTGCATTAATCTTGAAGCCTTTTTTACAACAATAATCAATTTTCTGAAACTAAAATATGAATAATTCGCCATTAGAAATTATGTCACCAGCAGGTTCAAAAGAATCATTATCTGCAGCCATTCACGCAGGAGCAGATTCTATTTACTTTGGAATTGAACAGCTGAATATGCGAGCCCGCTCTACCAATAATTTTTATTTATCCGATTTAAAAGACGTAGCTAAACTTTGTTCCGATCATCAAGTTAAGTCATACTTAACATTGAACACCATCATATACGACCATGATTTACAGCTCATGCGTAAAATTGTAGATGAGGCTAAAGATGCTGGTATTTCTGCCATTATAGCCAGCGACCATGCTGTAATGAATTATTGTAGAAAACAAAACTTGCCTTTACATATTTCAACACAAACCAATATCACCAATATTGAGACTGTTGAATTTTTCTCTGCTTTTGCTGATGTGATGGTATTATCTCGTGAACTCACCTTGCAACAAGTTAGTTTGATTCATAGAGAAATTGAAAGACGAGATATCTGTGGACCTTCAGGAAAAAGAGTTCGTTTGGAAATATTTGGCCATGGAGCTTTGTGTATGGCTGTTTCAGGTAAATGTTATTTGAGTTTACATAGTCACAATGCATCAGCCAACAGAGGAGCTTGCGTTCAAAATTGCAGAAGATCTTATATCGTTACAGATAAAGAAGAAGGCTATGAATTAGAAATTGATAACGAGTATATCATGTCGGCAAAAGATTTGTGTACGATTGATTTCTTAGATAAAATTTTAGCTGCAGGAGTAGGTGTTTTAAAAATAGAAGGAAGAGGAAGAGCAGCAGATTATGTTCATGTAACCACCACCTGTTACAGAGAAGCATCAGATGCCATTGCCAATGGTACTTATACAAAAGAAAAAGTTGAAGCTTGGCGAAAACAACTAGAAAGCGTTTACAACAGAGGTTTTTGGGATGGTTATTATTTAGGAAGAAAATTAGGTGAATGGAGTAAAGTCTATGGATCAGCAGCAACAAGTAAAAAAATATATTTAGGTAAAGGTGTAAAGTACTTTGATCAAATAGGAGTAGGAGAATTCTTGATTGAATCGCATGATTTAAAGCCCAATGATACCATCATTATAACAGGACCCACTACTGGATTTTTAGAAACCACAGTTGAAGAAATCAGGTTTGAAAACAATTTGGTTAATCAAGCTGCACAAGGACAAAATGTATCATTTAAAGTACCTGGTAAAATAAGGGCCTCAGATAAATTGTATAAAAAAGTATTGGCCTAGTGATTCAGATTATTCACTTCAGAAACAAATGCATTGGTTGTAATGCTTGCGTAGAAGCAGATGCCAACAATTGGCGAATGTCGAGAAGAGATGGCAAAAGTGTATTAATTGGCGCCATCGAGAAAAAGCAAATTTATCAAATCAAACTACAACCCGATGAGCTCGAAGCCGCTAAAAGAGCCGAATTGGTATGTCCTGTAAAAATCATTCAAGTGAAAGAATTGTAATGGCAATCTAAGTATTTTCATTCTGCCAACGGCGCAACAAACGGCGAATATTTTTTAATTATTATTCTTAGATAAAGTGTTTCGAAAATACTTTGTTCTGTACCTATTAATTTACTATTAAAAGCTTAGGAAATAAAGGACAAACGGGACTAATAGAATGTTTGAATTTTGTCCTACTATTTCATTCAACATTCCACAAAAAAAGGGGCAGAAGCCCCTTTTTAAAATTTCTATAAAATGTATATTTCGTTTAATTATGAAAAATGCCAGCAGCTTGAAAACACATTAGCTATTGGCTTTTTGCTATTAGTTGAATTAAATTTATACTACTAATCCAAAAGCCTACTTGTAAAAGCTGCTTCAAAAGCTAGAAGCTAGCGGCCAGTTGCCAGTAGCTTCTTCTAAAAGCCAAAGTCTTCTAAAACCAATCGCTCTCCGCCAAAAGCCAATAGCCAAAAGCTAAAGTCATTCTTAAATTTCCCTATTCACATCCCAAGCTTCCATATAATCAGCAATTCTGCGTAAGAAGCTACCTCCTAAGGATCCATCAACTACTCTATGGTCGTAACTTAAAGATAAGAACATCATGTGTCTGATAGCGATCACATCACCCATTTCAGTTTCTAATACAGCAGGCTTTTTCTTAATGGTTCCAGTTGCCATGATTGCAACTTGAGGTTGGTTGATAATAGGTGTGCCCATTACGTTTCCAAATCCACCCACATTGGTTAATGTAAAAGTACCTCCGCTAATTTCATCCGGACTTAATTTATTGGCTCTTGCCCTATTGGCTAAATCATTTACCATTTTGGTTAAACCAACTAAATTCATCATATCTGCATTTTTGATTACAGGTACAATTAGGTTTCCACTTGGTAATGCAGCAGCCATTCCTACATTGATATTTTTACGTTTGATGATATTGGTTCCATCAACCGAAACATTAATCATTGGATAATCTTTGATGGCTTTCACAACGCACTCGATGAACATTGGGGTGAAAGTGATTTTTTCATTTTCACGTTTTTCAAAAACACCTTTCGCTTTGTTTCTCCACATCACCATATTGGTCACATCGGCTTCTACAAATGAGGTTACATGCGGACTCACATGCTTACTCATCACCATATGATCTGCAATGAGCTTACGCATTCTATCCATTTCAATCACTTCATCACCACCACTTAAACTTACAGCAGGTTTTGCAGGTGCTGGGGCTTTAGTTGTATTTGCTTCAACTGATGGAGTTGCAACAGGAGCACTAACTACTGGTGCTGGTGCTGTAGGCGCAACAGGAGCAGATGAACGATTGCTAACATAATCAAGAATATCTCTTTTTGTTACCCTTCCTTCACTTCCTGTTCCTGGAATATTTTCTAATTCAGCCATACTGATGTTTTCAGTTTTGGCGATATTTAATACCAATGGTGAATAAAATCTGCTTCCTGAATTACTTACTGTTGAAACCGCAGCTTCAACATGTTTTGTAATTTCTTGAACTGGACTTGCAATTGCTGCAGGCACTGCTTCAACTTTAGGTGCCGGAGCAGAAGCTGCTGCAGAACCTTCCATCTCAATAATTGCAATAGGTGCATTCACTGCAACTACATCTCCATCATTGAATAATTTTTTCTTTAAAATTCCAGCTTTAGGCGATGGAACTTCAGAATCAACTTTGTCGGTTGCGATTTCTAATACTGTTTCATCTACAGCTATTGCATCACCCTCATTCTTGGTCCAACGGATAATGGTGGCTTCGGCAATACTTTCGCCCATTTTGGGCATCACCAATTGAAATTCAGACATGTAATTTTAATTATTATGATTTGAAAACTTGTTTCTGTTTTTACTTGATGAATCCTTTATCATGAAATAAAGTTCATGGTTCAATATAAAAAAATAAACAGAGTTCTCTACTGTGCCAACAAATTTATCTGAAATTCCCGATTGAAAAAATTTTTCAAGATTTTATCCTATCAATCAAGCAATTAAAACTCCGAATAAAAACTTGAATGTGCTAAGGACCCTTATTTCCAGTCGAATTGCATTTCCACTAACTTTTTATACAATCCATTTTCTGATTGCATCAATGCTTCGTGTGTACCTGTTTCTTGAACAATGCCTTTATCAATAACTACAATCTGGTTGGCATTTCTAATGGTAGATAGTCGATGTGCTATCACAAACGAAGTCCTTCCTTCCATTAATCTTTCTAAAGCTTCTTGCACCAATTGTTCACTTTCACTATCTAATGAACTGGTAGCTTCATCAAGAATTAATATGGCAGGATTTTTTAAGATGGCTCTAGCAATGGCAATTCTTTGTCTTTGTCCGCCCGATAATTTTATTCCTCTCTCTCCCACTATGGTTTGATAGGCTTCTGGAAACTTACTGATAAACTCATGTGCATTTGCTTTTTGAGCAGCATCCATAATCTGTTCATCTGTGGCTTCAGGATTTCCATAAGCAATATTTTCTTTGATACTTCCTCCAAATAAAATGACGTCTTGCGGAACAAAAGCCATTTGAGATCGTAATTCGGTTAACTGAAAATCTTGGCTTGGTATGCCATCAAACAAAATAGTTCCACTTTCTTGGTCGTAAAACTTCAATAACAATGCAGCAATGGTACTTTTACCTGCTCCACTTGGTCCTACTAAAGCTATTTGTTCTCCTGATTTTACTTTTAAATTAACACCTTTTAAAACTTGTACATCTTTTCTTGATGGATAAGAAAACTTCACCTCTTTGAATTCAACTTCACCTTGAATATGATGGGTGGCTTGCACCAAACTTCCATCCAATACCACTGGCTCGCCTTCAGACCTCAATAATTCACGCACCCTTTGTGTGGCACCTAATGTTTTTTGCAAGTTTGAAAACATATCAGCAAATCCTGCAAAAGTGCCGCCAACAAAGGCTGAGAATATCACAAACATGGTTAAATCGCCTGTACTTAATTCACCTGTTTGAATCATTTTAGCTCCATACCACATGACAAAAGATATGGCACCAAAAACAGAGAATATCATAAAACTAACAAAGGCTCCTCTGTAACGTGCATTGCCAATTGCGGTATCTACAACACTAAAAATACTTTTGGTATACCTTTTCATTTCGTTTGATTCTGCGGTAAATGCTTTTACAACAGATATGCCTGAAAAAGTTTCTTGAACAATATTACCACTATCTGCCAATTGATCTTGAGCCTTACGAGCCATCTTACGAATGCGCATACCAAACACTACTGCAACTATGGCTATCAATGGAACTACAGATAACATAACCAATGCCAGTTCTGTGGAAATCCAAAAGATAAAAGATAGGCCTATTACT
>JBMLPO010000162.1:0-5187 GCA_049242065.1 Bacteroidia bacterium | reverse complement strand
TGTGTTTCTAATGCAGATAATGCAATAATTCCTCTATTGCGCCAAAAATCTACAATTGAGTTTTTTTCTGGGGGGCTAATAGACCAATAATTTAGTGCCAATGACTTTAATCTTTCATTGTCTTTTTCTTTTCCGAATGCAAATACCATTGGTGCAATTACATTAATAATTAAATTATTCAAAACCCCATTTCCAGCCGCAATTATGTTTAAGTTTTTTCTTCCGTTATGAAGTTCAAGTGGCAATTCTGTTTTGTGTTCAAGTAGTCCCTTTAAAATAGTTATAGTTTCTTTTAAATCGTTTGTTTGAATGAAAGAGTCGAAATACTGATTGTGTGCGTGATAAAAAGTGCAGAATTGATAGAGCCTGTTACTTGGAAAGTTTGCTGGTCTAGTTTTAGAGAACTTCCAAATTCCTTCATTAATTTCGTTTAAACCATGCTTTCTCTTCAGAAACAACCAAGTCTTATACAATTCATTACTTCCTTGCAAGTGCTCATTTTTTTGAAGGAATCCTGAATAACCTAATAGCAGTGCCATTAGATTGTATTTTTGTTCTCTATATTTTAATATTAATCCAAAGTCAATTTCTCTTAGAATAAATTCTGCTCCATTAACATTTAATGATCCTAGGAATGCCCTTAAACATTCTGAAAAATAAACTTCATCCCAATTGTTTTTGCAAAGAATTAAACGCGATTTTATTCTTTGGTACTTTGTTTCAAGCCTTTGAATGGCGAGCCTTTCAAGCCATTGTAGACTTATTATTTCAGGAGGGATTTGAAGAATATTCTCACAAGGAATTTTAGTTTTGCTTTGAAGGAGATAATGGTAATTTGCAAGTAGTTCTGGCGAAATAGATGGGCCAAGAACTAAGGTTGGAATTTGATTTCCGTCTTTGTTCTCTACCAGTTTATCATCTTCCATTACTACATGCAGAATGACATTATTGTAAGAAGCGTCTTGTTGATGTTTGTGTTTATTCCAATCGCTACTTTTGATATGAAACTCTATATGACCCGCAAATTTGATATCTCCAATTTTAATTAGGGCATGCAAAAAATCGGGGCCTGCATGATGGTTTCGGTAACCAGGATTTAATATTTCCAATGGTTCATTATGTGTAGTAAATAATTTGAAGGTACTCAAAATTCGATTCGACCATACATAATATAATAATTCTTCATTCATTGTTAGCTTTTTGTAAAACGAAAATTAAATTTTCTATAAATGGCTTTGTGAAATAAAAACCATAAATCTTTAGTGTATTTTGCAGGATATTCTTAGCTTGCCTAAGGATGTCCTTAAACTTTTTATGTAATTCATTCTTGAAATGAGAAAAATTTTTACCTTACTTTATGTGTGTTTGTTCCTTAATGGGATGGCACAAACTACACTTCCAACTAGCTGGAATTTCAGCACTCCTGGAATTTCTACTCCTCCAACAGGATGGACGATGAACCTAGGAACCAATGGAAATCTAACTTATGCATTTGGTATTGGTGATGCATTGTCGGCAAGGTTAGATGCAACAGGAGAAAATTTTGTAATCAGCTTTTCTGATAAGCCAGGAAATTTAAGTTATTATTTGAGTCCCCAGAACGCTGGATCTGCATGGGGCGGGCAATTTGATATACAAGAAAGTGCAAATGGAACCAATTGGACTACTATTCGTTCAATAACTAGTAAATCTAGTACTGTTACCAATTTTAATGGAGGAAAATACACAGACGTATTGCAGGCTTCAACTAGATATGTAAGATTTTTTTATACATCAAAGCTACCTGGCGGCTCACCAACTGTGCCTGGAGGAAATATGGCTGTTGATAGTGTCCTTATTTTAAAAGGAACAGCATCTGAAGCAACAATTAATCTTAAAAGAGGAAATGTTTCTTTGGTAAGTAATGCAACAACTGTAATTGGTAAAGCAGCAACAACCTCTTTTTCAATTGAGAATAATGGTGCTTCTGATACCTTAAGAATAGATAGTATTAGGTTTGTTGGTGATGCATCTGCAGATTATTTAATTACAGATACATTATTAAAAATTGCTCCATTATCATCCAAACCATTTACGCTTCAATTTTCATCTACACAATCGGGCTCTAGGCTTGCGAATCTTGAGATTTATACAAATGATTTATTAAAGAACCCATTTGTTTGTAAATTATATGGAATTGGAGGCAATTTTGCAACAGAGCCAAGTTCAGTTTCTGCCGGAGTTGGTTTTTCAGATGTAAAATCATTTGCATTTAAAATGAACTTCCTTCCAGCAAGTTCAAGTCCAGAAAAGTATTTAGTACTAAAGAAGACGGGTTCTGCAATTACAGATGCTCCCGTTGATGGCGTAACTTATACAAAAGGTGATTATATAGGAACTAGTCAAGTTGCTTTTATCTCTGATACCCCAATTGTTTATGCTCCAACCTATATTATAGCTAATACAACGTATTATTATTCCGTATTTAGTTTTAATGGACCAGCTGGTTTTGAAAACTATACCAGCACATCTGCTAGTAATAATATTACAACAGCAAATAATAATCCTGGCACCTACTATAATAACATCAGCCCAGCATCAAGTAATTTTGTAACGAGCTTATCGCAAAGAATTAATCCGCATGATACCATTTTTTATAGCCAATACATTTCAAAGGTTGTTGACTACTGGTTAGCGCGCGACACGAGTGCTGGTAAGGAAGTGGTAAATTGCGTTTATTCAGGCGCCCCTTATGTTTATACCGATCCTTTTCAGTGGGCAGCTGGTTCAAATGGAGCAACTTTAACAAGAGAGCATACTTTCCCTCAAAGCTGGATGCCAAGTAATGGAGGAAGACCCGATTGGCCATACGCACCAGGTACTACTAAGGAATTACCTGAGTATAACGATTTACATCATTTATACCCAACCCATCAAGTGAATGCAAACGTTAGAAGATCTAATCACCCATATGGAAATGTAAAAAATGTTACTTATACAGCACCAACTGGATTTGGCAAAGTAGGCACAGATAGTTTAGGTAAGACGGTATACGAGCCAAGGCCTGAACAAAGAGGTGATGCTGCAAGAGCATTAATGTATATGTCGGTTTGTTATCATGGTGTTAGTGGAAATAACTGGAGTTTACCTTCAACACAGGATCAAAATGTTTTGAAACAATGGAATGAAATTGATCCACCAGATAATTTTGAAATGGCACGTAATGAAATGATTTATTCCATTCAAGGAAACAGAAATCCATTTATTGACCATCCGGAATGGGTAAACTCTATTAATTTTTCAAATATGAGTTGGATTTCAAATGCACCTTTAACTCCGGAAGTTAACTTGCTACAACCAACTAATAATACTGTTTGGAAATCAGGAATGAATTTACAAATTCAATGGACAGCCAAAGACTTTGATTCTTTAGATTTATTCATGAGTGTGGATTCAGGATTAACTTATCAAAAAATTGGAAATAGATATGCTGTTAATTTAGGTTTAGTTAATATCAATCCTAATTTACAAGCAACAAGCAGAACTGGAAGAATAATTGCTAAGGCAAAAAATGGTAGTGCATCTGATACTTCAGATTATTTTAGAATTTTAATTCCTTCATTACAAATTCAAAGACCTAATTCAAGCGACTCATGGAAGTCTGGAACTAGCTTACAAATAACTTGGTCTGCCATTGATATTGATTCTGTAGAATTTGAAATGAGTGTTGACTCCGGAGCAAATTTCACCAAAATTGGAGCGCGTTACGGTGCAGCTGAATCTGTTGTAAATGTGTCTCCAAGTTTAGTTCCTTTAAGCAAGTACGGAAAGTTAATTATTAAAACTTCTCCTTTTGAATTAGCAGATACCAGTGAATTTTTCAGTCTTGAATTGCCAATAGGTTTACAAACATCAATGCAAAATGAATTAAACTTAAATGTTTATCCTAACCCATTAGGTTCAGGAAGACTATATATAGAAGGCTTAATGATGGGTTCCTCAATAGGAATATTTGATTTGAATGGAAGGAAAGTTTACGAAGAATTAGCTTGTAATTCCAACACATTAGATTTGCAATTTTTAAGTAGTGGTGTCTATGTTTTACAAGTAATAAATGATAATAATCGCAGTGTGTTTAAACTTATTAAGGATTGATTAAACAAAAATTGCCTTAAAAAAACATAAATCATAATCTTAATAAACTCTTTAAAAACTCTTAAATACTTTTTTTAAATGTTGAAAAACAGTTGTTTACGTTCGATGCCACACAAGGGCTAACAACAATAAAAAAATATTTATAACTTATGACCCGCGAAAAATCTCAAATTATAATATATGAATAAACGTTTACTCCTTAAAAAGCTACTTGTTTTTGTAGCTTTCCTAAGCATGATTGGAGTTTCGAATTCAGGTAATGCGCAAGTCTACCTGAGTGAGAACTTCGACGCTCCTTTTACAGGGGCCGTGCCTGCGCCAGCCAACTGGACGCAAACTCGTTTTAATCTTTGGAGTGATGGTACTCCTGCTGCACTCAACGTTACTGGTCCGAAGGATTGGGAACAAAATATCAGCACGGGTACTTCTTGGACTAAAACAGGCTTTGCTCCAACAAATCCCAACTCTGTTACAGGAAACGGTGTTTTATGGATTGAAGATTATTACTTCGGTACCACTACGAATTCTATGTTCAGAAGAATGGAATCACCATCGGTGAATCTTTCTAGTTCAACGAATCCTTATGTGAAGTTTAAGTATTTCTGTGCTCAAACTTCCAATTACACCTACCCATTGGTCGTTGTAGCTTCAAATGATAATGGAGCAACTTGGAAGCCAATTATGCATGTGCAACCAAATGCAGCAATTGCTACAACTAGCACAACTGGTGCAGGTACAATTACTTCAGCTTCTCCTTGGTCTAATATTAATGTAAAAATTCCTACAGCTTATAAAGTAAGTAATGCAAAATTTGGATTGATGAGAAATGCTGCTTACAGCTTTTCAGCCAATTTGTTTATTGATAGTTTTAGTGTTGAAGAATTTACTCCTACAACTATAACTTCAGCAGCTTCTGGTTTATGGAGCAATCCTGCTACTTGGGTAGGGGGTGTAGTTCCAAATGCTGACAACAACGTGATTGTGGATGTAGGTCATACTGTAGAGGTAGATGTTAATATTGCTCGTGCTCAAGATGTAACTGTTAACGGTACA
>JBMLPO010000161.1:0-3729 GCA_049242065.1 Bacteroidia bacterium | reverse complement strand
AGTTAAGTCCGGCTTTGGCTCTTAACTTTTTTAGAATCTGTCAAGAAGCATTTACAAATGCCCTAAAACATGCTGATGCAAGCACCGTAATCATCAAATTTTCAAGTAATACTGAGTTTATTTTACAGTTTAGTATCAAAGACAATGGTAAAGGATTTAATTGGGTTGAAGGGCAAAAAAACGGTCATTATGGTTTAATCAATATGCGTGCCCGAGCCGAGGAGATGGGTGCCAAACTTGAAATTTTCTCCAAAGAGTTGGAGGGAACTGAAGTTGTTTTATCCTATAAATAATGCATTTGCAGTATGTTTTACTAAAATTTTTATATCCAAATTGCCTGCAAAATGAATGATGTGATACAACTTGTAATTGTAGATGATAAACAGCCCAATCGTGTTTCTTTAAAAGAAAAACTGAGTTTTGTTCCGGAGGTGAATGTTGTATTTCTTGCAGCTAATGGCGAAGATTTTTTAGAGCAAATGGCTGAACTCAAACAAAAAATAGATATCGTTTTAATGGATATTGATATGCCAATAATGGATGGTATAAAGGCGGTTAATATTGGCTCACAACTTTATCCAGAAACTAAATTTGTTATGCTCACTGTTTTTGATGATGATGAGAAAATTTTTGAGGCAATTAAATCTGGAGCAATAGGTTACTTATTGAAAGATGAAAATGCAGATAGAATTGTAGATGCCATCAAGGAAATAACAGAATTTGGTGGTTCTCCAATGAGTCCTCGCATTGCCCGTAAAGCACTTCAGATTTTAATGAATGCTCAGGTTTCTATCGATAAAAAACAAGAATCTGGATTAAGTGATAGAGAATTAGAAATTCTTAAAGGTTTGGTAGATGGTTATGACTATAAAATAGTTGCTGAAAAGTTGTTTATTAGTCCTTTAACAGTTCGAACTCATATCACCAAAATTTATAAAAAGTTAAGAGTGAACAACAAGGTACAGGCCGTTAACCTCGCAATTAAAAACAAATGGTTTTAGAATAAGAAATAAACCACTTTTAAATTATTCTTCCCAACTCATCGCTACTTTTCCTTTGGTTCTCATTGCTTCTATGTAAGCAATTGCTTCTGGAATCTGTTTGTATGAATAGGTTTTTTCTATTTGTACTTTAATGTGTTTTTGCTCTATTAAACGAGCCAAGCTTTCAAGATCGGTTTTATTGGCTACAGCTGTAAACTGAACTAAGGGATAGCTTCCTAACATCTTTTTGAATAGCACTCCTATCATATGTCCAATGCTTATGAAACCAATCATCACGCCACGCTTACCCATTCTTTTGTAATCATCAAAATTGAGGTTGCCATTGGCATCTATTATTAAATCATAATTGCCCTTATGTTGATGAATATCTACTTGGTCATATGCAATCACCTCATCTGCACCAATCGACTCAACAAAGGATTTATTTTTAGCAGAACAAACTGCACTCACTTGTGCACCTCTGGCCTTGGCAATTTGCACCGCAAAATGTCCAACACCACCCGATGCTCCATTAATGAGAACTGATTCACCTGCTTTTAACATTCCATGCGTATCAATGGCCTGCAAGGCTGTTAATCCTGCAATTGGAACACATGCCATTTCTGTAAAGCTGGCTTCTTCTGGCATGAGTGCCACACATTCTTCATCAACATGTATATATTCTGCAAATGCACCACCAGTAAGTGATTCTCCATAAACTTTATCGCCAACTTTGAAGTGTTTGGTTTTACTACCCACTTTTTCTACAATACCAGCAAAATCGGCTCCTAGAATTTTGTCTTTTGGTTTGAACAATCCTGTTGTAAATCTAGCAGCAAAAGGTACACCTCTTAGAATGTGCCAATCAGCCGGATTTGCAGAATTGGCCAATATTTTCACACGAATTTCATTTTCTTTTAAAGGAGCTAAATCTATTTCTTCTAAGTTAAGTATTTCTGGTCCGCCGTATTGTGTTTTGATAAAAGCTTTCATGTTTTCTAATAATAATTTCTAAGAGAAAACTATGACGAAGGACGGAGAAGAAAAGTTACAAACTTATGAATATGATTTTAAATTATTTACTCAAGAGAAAATGCATTTCTTCAAGAGCTTAAGGTCTTACCTATAAATCAAATTAATCTCCGAAAGCTCTCTTCCAATTTGTTGAATGCCCGATAGAATTTTTTCTGTTTGAACAACAGATGGCTTTTTGTTTCCCTGAATATATTGGGATAACAATGTAGGATTCATCCCAATTTTTTCTGCCAAAAACTTTGAATTAATTACTCGGTAGAATTGGAAAAATTGTTTGAAATCCATTTCAAACTTTAAATTATTGATGCCTAGTTTTATGTCTTGCTCATCAAAATAAAGCTGACAAGCTTCCAAAGAATTTTCCATTAATTCTGAAATAGTATTCCCACTTGTGAAGATAGGAAAGTCTTCCGCATATGCAGAATAACCTGTTTTGGTTATCTCCACAATTAACCTGATTTTTTTTCTACTAGTCTTCATATTGGTTAATTATTTTAGCCCTGCATCTTTTTTGATTTTATTCTCTAAGCCTTTTCCAAGTTCTTGTGAGCCATGATTTGGAAAGATAATGATACCAGGTTTTTTGTCGTGAATTAATTTAACATGTGATTCACTTTGAGAAATTGGATACCAGCCGTCACGGGTTAATATTTGATATAATTCAGAGCATTTCACTTAAAGCAAAAGTAAATAATAATTTACTTTCTTGAAACAATTTTTTTAAGTTTTTCGATAAAACTTGAAGGGAAAGGGCATAAAAAAACTCCGGTATTACCGGAGTTTTTAAGAAAAAGTTTTTCCTCTTATTTTCTTGAAATGGCTTTCAAAGCTGCATCCACAATGTTTTGCGCTTCTAATCCATATTTTTTCATTAGTTCATCAGGTGTTCCGCTTTCTCCAAAGCTATCGTTTACACCAACCATTTCAACTGGTAGTGGCATTTCACGCGATAACAACTGGCAAATACTATCTCCCAAGCCTCCATTTAATTGATGTTCTTCTGCAGTTACCACGCATTTTGTTTTGCTAACCGAATCCAAAATTGCTTGTCTGTCTAATGGTTTGATGGTATGGATATTGATGATTTCTGCATTGATTCCTTTTTCAGCCAACATGTGTCCAGCTTCAATGGCTTTCCAAACTAAATGTCCTGTTGCAAATATGCTTACATCTGTTCCTTCATTTAACATCAATGCTTTTCCGATTTCAAATTTTTGGTCGGCAGCAGTAAAATTAGGAACTGCTGGTCTTCCAAATCTTAAATAAACAGGTCCATCATATTCAGCAATGGCAATGGTTGCTGCTTTGGTTTGGTTAAAATCGCAAGGATTGATTACCACCATTCCTGGCAACATTTTCATCAAACCAATATCTTCTAAAATCTGATGTGTTGCACCATCTTCACCCAAAGTAACACCTGCATGCGAGGCACATATTTTTACGTTTTTGCCTGAGTATGCAATTGATTGACGAATTTGGTCATAAACACGTCCTGTACTGAAATTGGCAAATGTTCCTGTAAATGGAATCAAGCCACCAATTGTTAAACCAGCAGCAACACCCATCATGTTTGCTTCTGCAATTCCAACTTGAAAAAATCTCTCAGGATGGTCTTTTTGAAAGGCATCCATTTTTAATGAACCCGTTAAATCTGCACACAAGGCCACTACTTTCGGATTTGTTTTTCCTAATTCCGAAAGTCCGGCTCCGA
>JBMLPO010000160.1:0-7952 GCA_049242065.1 Bacteroidia bacterium | reverse complement strand
GAACCATCAACATTACAAGTGTAAATTTCCATATTGGTTGGAGCTACTAAACCATTAGCAAGTAATTCCTTGTAGTCTCTTATTTCTTCTTCAGTTTGAGGTCTTGATGCTCTAAAAACTAATTTCTTGCCATCAGGTGAAAAGAAAGCTCCTCCATCATATCCTAATCCAAAGGTGATTTGTTTTATGTCAGAGCCATCAATATTCATAGTATATAAGTCTAGGTCACCATTTCTTGTTGAAGTAAAAACAATTTTATCACCCTTCGGGCTCACTGTGGCTTCCGCATCATAACCAGGTTCTTTTGTTAACTGTTGAATGATATTGCCTTTTTCATCACTAATAAAAATGTCGAATTCAGGATAAATTGCCCATAAATATCTTTTAGATGGAGGAGGGTCTGCAGGACATTCTTTGCTTCCTAAATGTGTAGATGCAAACAAGATATGTTTATTGTTAGGCATATAGTAAGAGCAAGTAGTTCTACCCATTCCTGTTGAAATTAATTGGGCTCTACCAAGGCTATCTTGAATGGGCTTATTGAGATCCATCATAAAAATCTGGTCGCATTTTAAGCCCCACTTTTTGTTATTGCTTTGGAAGGATATTTTTTGACTGTCGAAACTGAAATAGGCTTCTGCATTGTCACCACCAAAAGTAATTTGTTTTAAATTCTTTAAGTGAACTTCTTCTTTGGTATTTGGGGTTTGAGCAAAGGCAAATAAACTGCTGAATCCAGCTAGTAAGAGTAGTATTTTCTTCATGGGTGAATGGCAATCAATTCAAATTTTGGCGAACCTTTTAATCCTTCTGGAGAGTAAAAATCTGTAAACCTTAATTTGAAATATTTGGGTTGAATTTCTTTTGTTCTCAATATGTAATTTACGTAGTCTCTTGTTTTGTACCTACCGTTAATGAAATCATAGTTTTTCCAATCGTAACCAATGATATCTCTTTTGCTATGAAAGTCTAGTTGAGTAATATCTTTCATTGCGATTTTTTCAAACTGCATGGTGCTATCTACTGCAACAGAAATGTTCTCATTGTTAATGAAAATTCCTGTTACTGTATATAGTAAAGGGGGATTAAATTCATAGTAAATCCAGCGGTATCTGAGGAAACAAATATTCCAATCTTTCTTAGCAGGTTCAAAGTCAAGAATAGTAGGATTGCCATCTCCAAAACTGAAATAGGTATTTAGTTTTATTGGGTTTTTCGGTACTTCAATTTGTTTGATATTTTTACCTTTTATGTCTCCAATTTCTAGCAGGTATCCAAATGGACTCACAGCTAAAATTTTGAATTGGTAATACCTATAAGGTTCTTGTTTTTGAATCCCTCTGTCTATCACGTAAACAGAATCATAACTTAACATATTGTTATTGCACCAATTAATTAAGGCAAGTGAATCGCCGCCGCTTGCTTCATCCCATCTATATTTTAGGTATTCAGGATCATTTACTCGTTCAATTTTTGTTTTTCCTGTATTGCTAATTAGTACGCCACTTCCGCCATTTTGAGCTATGCGAAAACCATTGGCTTTAGATTCGAATGAAAGATCCCAATCGGTACATCTTACAGTGCTTTTAATGGGCATTGAGTCGAAAATATCCATGAATACTTGCGACTCATAATTTTCGCCTAGATGAAGTTGAATAACTCTAATATCTTCAGCAGGTTTTGGTGGAAGTTTAACTGGTTTTTCAATTTTTTCACATGATGTGATACCAACAAATAGTATGGCTATAAATCCAACCCAAAATCGATATGTCGGTAATTTTCTCAAGTACTTTGTTTATTAAATTGAAAACGTAAACTTATAAAAATGCTTCTTCCCATTCCCATCATAGCTGAATTAATCATGGCATTATGTGGTCCGCTAGCATAATTAGCATTTACATTTTTTAGGTTCGTTAAATTCTTCAGTCCGCAACTTAATTGAATTTGTTGCTTTCTAAAAGATTTTGATGCACTGATATCAAAAAGTGTATACGGATTGATATACGTTAGTATTGTTGAATTTGTTTCAGGTAAAAACTGAAAGCTTTGAAATTTTCCATTCATTTTACAAAACAAATTGAAACTTAAATTCTGCTTGTAAAACGTATAGGAAATATTCATTCTTCCTTCATGATTAAAATAAAATTGTGGTGTAATTCCTGATAAGTTAAAATCATTTTTATTACCTGTGTAGGCATATCCTAATGAAACCGAATAATTTGGTCTTCTATATTCTGAATTGATATTGAATCCCATTCCTTCATAACCATTCAAGTTGAAATATTTAAAGCCACTTTGGTTTCCTGATCCAAATCGCGCCAAACCTATCATGTCTGTAATTTGATTGTAGAAAATAGATGGTTCAAGTCTGAATACCCTGTTTTCTCTTTTGTGATCAAAGCATAGAAAAATTTGGATATTATTAGACTTTTCAGGAACCAAATCTACATTCCCCATAATATTGTGATTCAAGTCGGCAAATTGTAAGAATAATTCCTTCATTCCTGGAGCTCTAAATCCTCTTCCATAACTAGCTCTCAAAACTAAATTTGAATGTAAGTCGTATTTTAAATTTAATGAAGGAATAAGTGGTGCTGTGTAAATAGTATGGTAACTTAATCTGCAAGCAGGTTTGATGACAAATCGTTGAGTGGGTTTAAGTTCGAAGCTCACAAAGCCACTATACTCACCCATACTTTTTGTTTCTGCTAGTTTTGATCCTAGTGCTATTTCTTGGTTTAATTCATATCCTAATTGATAAGCAATTTTTGACGTGAGGAAAGTATTTGAATAAGTTCCTCTGCTCATCAAATTATGAAATTTGGTTGTGTCTTGAGCCTCTATTGAAGGACTAGGTTTTTCTTCTAAAGTTACTAGATCCTTTAAGTAACTTTGTAACATTCTTCTGTAGAAATTGTAGGATAGAATGATATTCAGATTGCGTTTTTTCTCTGGCTTAAAATCAAAAAAAACGGTTGAACTCAATCTATCCGTATAATAATATTTGTCTTCTGCACTAGCCTTAGTCCAATCTATTTCTGCTTCACCTCGATTGGTCATTTTCTCAGTAAACAAATTATTAGTCCAACGCATTTGTCCTTTAGGTAATCTGTATGTTAACTCGAGATTAGCATTATATTGAGTTCTCGGCTTCCAAAGTTTTGTTCTTGAGTTTGGATCTTCTGAATATCCAGCAAAAAAATTCCTTCCAAAGCCTAAATTAGAGCTGATTTTATTTTTGGATAATTTTGCCCCAAGGTCGAAATTGTATTGCCCAATGCTTTCATAATAAGTATTAGCAAAAGCTTGTTTTTCATTTTGATTTGACCTTTTCGTAATAATATTGATTACGCCTCCTAAAGCATCTGTTCCAAAGCTAACGCTCATCGGTCCTTCAATCATTTCTATCCGCTCAATATTATTTAAATTGATTTGAGTAAGGTCGATGTTTCCAGCCTCCCTTCCAGTAACGGGCACTCCATCAATTAGAATTTTAATATTGTTTCCTCCAACCCCTTGAAGTTTAATGTTTGAACCCAACATGGGGTCTTGAGTAATTCTTACATTGAGTTCATTAGCTAATACCTGTTGAAGGTTAAAAGCACCTTGTGCATGTATTCTTTTTGGGTCTATAATTTTTACCTTATAAACAGATTTATTCAGACTGGTTTCTTCATATTGGCCAGTTACAATCAATTCATCTAGATTAAATTGCTTGTCCTTAGGTGTTTGAGCGGCAGGTTGACTATAGGCTATAAAATACAAAGGATTTGTAAGTGCCATAAGAATGACACATACAAATCCTTTTGAATATTGAATTGTATTAAACAATTAGTTTACCATTAATTTGGCTGTATAAGCAGCACCATCAGCTATCAAAGAAACGAAATAGATGCCTGAATTTAATCCAGAAAGATCCACATCAAAACCATTATTTAATTGAGTAGGGTTGATATTTTTTGTGGCAATTTCTTTTCCGTTTAAATCAACAATCTTTAAACTAACAACTTGGCTTATTGATTTCAACTCGAAATTTATTGTAGCCAAGCCATTTGTGGGATTTGGGAAAATTTGAACCTGATTGAATGGCGTATTGATCTCTGCATTTCCAATAGGAATAATGATATACTTCAATAAATTGAATTTAATATATTGAGTTGTTGGATCTGCAAAATAACCAGTAAATACTAATCTTGCATATTTACCATTATTATTGGCACGCTTCATGAAATAAGCTAAAGAATCTTTCACTGGCCAAGCTCCTGGAGTGGTAGTAATTTCTTTCCAATCCCAACCAATATTTGAAATTTTTGATTTGAAGTATATACTGTCGTTTGCACCACCTAATCTCATAGTATCAGCACCAGCCTCAAACAATTTAGCTGTTTGTAGCATTGGGTTTTGTAATACACCCATCACTGGATACATTAAAGTTTGTCCGAACAAGGTAACTTCAGTTTTATATTTGGTAAATAACAAATCCCAAGTATTCATTGCCGGCTCTCTGTCAATTACTTGGTTTGAAAATACATTATAATAAGCATGCATCTTGTTGGCGAATCCAGACTTATTAATAGTTACTGTATTGCTATCTGTTCCATCCAAATTTGAAATAGTGAAAACCCATTGTGTATCGTATACTATTTTATTGATGAACAATTTTTTGAAAGACTTTGGAGCTGAAGGATTTGAAGATGTAGAAATGACTAACATCCAAATTTTGTTTCCAATCACATCTCTGCTACCCATATCGTATTGGCCCCATCCATAATCAAATGGGTTAGACATATTTCTCAATTGGTTAAATGCACCAACATCCCAAGAGCTATCGCTATTGAAAAAAGTTGGCCATGTTTTCCAATTTGTTGAATCAAAATCATTCCATTCACTTGAAGTAAAACTTGATTTGAAAACCTCTACACCTGAACCTTCATTAATTCTAATTGTTGCCGCTTGCATAGTTCTGAATGGAGGTTGCGCTTTTCTAACCCCAAAAGCCAAATGCCAATTGTTGGTTCTTACGGTATCTTTAGAACCTGTTTCAAAATTATAATATACATCTAGCACATTTCTAGGCAGCATAGTTAAACTGTCAGATATTTCTTGTGCTTTTAATAATCCAGGTAGAATAATCAAGGCAAGTAATAATTTCTTCATTTGTATTAATTTGAGGATGCAAAGAAAGTTGATACAGGCTGCCCATAAAAATGACTAAGGTCAGTTTAGGTGCTTATGACAATCTTTTGACAAGTTAAAACTAATGAGTGTTAGATGAATTTTGAATCTGTTGATTATTTTGGTCTTTAGGCTTTTTAAATTAGCTTTGCGGCGAATTCAGGTATAAGCCTGATCTAAATCGTATGCAAATACAACTTTTAAAATCAAAGATTCACCGTGCTAAGGTTACTCAAACCGAGTTACATTATGTAGGAAGTATAACCATTGATGAGAATCTATTGGATGCTGCCAATATGATTGAATATGAGAAGGTTCAGGTGGTAAATATTAATAATGGTGAGCGAATTGAAACTTATATTATTAAGGGTGAAAGAGGAAGTGGAGTAATTTGTTTAAATGGGCCAGCAGCTAGAAAAGCAGCTACAGGTGATCACGTTATTATCATTTCATATGGTTTAATGGAGTTTGAGGAAGCAAAAAAATATACTCCAATTGCCATTTATCCAGACCACAATAACCAATTGCCTGCTTGAGTAAAACAGTAAAGAATATTGTCCAATATGCTATCATCCTTGCGATTGGTATTCTTTTTTTGTCCTATGTTTTTAATGGAATTGACTGGAACGATCAGTTAAGCAGAATGAAATCTGCCAATCCTTATTGGTTAGCTTTAGGGATGGCTGTATCCTTATTAAGTCATTGGTTCAGAGCTTATAGAGGTATTTTATTATACGATGCTCTTGGTTATAAAACCAGTTCCAAAAATAGCTTTTACGCCGTTTTAATTGGTTATATGGCCAATTATTTCATTCCTCGCGCAGGAGAAGTTTCACGATGCGCCTCTCTTTCAAAAACAGATGGAATTCCAATGGAGAAATCTTTGGGTACAGTGGTAACTGAAAGAGTGGTTGATATGTTCATTTTGCTGCTTATTTTACTGGTAATCTTTGTTTTACAAATAGATTTGATTAAACAGTTTTTAGAGTCTTATCCGATATTGAATGAAAACTCTCAGGGTTCATCAATCATTAAGTGGTTTGCTCTGGTTGTTATACTCTTAGGATTCTTAGCAGCTTATATATTTAGAAAGAGGATTTCTGGTTTTCCACTTGTGCAAAGAATTGTTCTTCTACTAAAAGGTTTTGCTGAAGGCCTATTGAGTATCAAAAATGTAAGAAGTCCTTTTTTGTTCATCCTGCTTTCGGTTTTAATTTGGATGGGATATATTTTTATGATGTATACCTGTTTGTTTGCCTTGGAAGCAACTTCAAATTTGAGTTTTGTTGATTGTTTAACAGTATTTGCAATTGGCACAATCGGAATTGTATTGCCGGCGCCGGGCGCAGGAGCGGGTACTTATCATTTTTTTGTAATGCAGTCATTATTGCTTTTTGGAGTACAAAAGGAAGACGGAATTGCCTATGCTACTTTGGTGCATGGAACACAAATGGTATTTCTCATTGCAGCTGGATTAATAGCTGTTTTGATGGTTTTTTTGCAAAAGAAGAAAAAGGTAAATGAATAACTTTAATACAGTTCAAAATAAAATTCATACCTGGGAATCACTTGCCAGTCTAATAAAGCAATGGAGCACAAATGGAGAAACCATAGTTTTTACCAATGGATGTTTCGATTTATTGCACAAAGGTCATGTAGACTATCTTGCCAAGGCCTCTGATTTAGGAACCAAATTAGTTTTGGGTTTAAATACAGATGAATCGGTGAGTAAGTTAAAAGGACCGCATCGCCCTATTCAAGATGAAAGTTCACGATTACAAATTATTGCATCTTTAGGTTTTGTGGATGCAGTGGTTTTATTTGGCGAACAAACACCATATGAATTAATTAAAATGGTTCAACCAGATGTCTTGGTTAAAGGAAGTGACTATCAACCAGAGGATATCGTTGGATACGATATTGTAACAGCCAAGGGTGGTGTTGTAAAAACAATTGATTTTATTCCTGGTTATTCTACTTCAGCAATCGAAAAAAAAATAAAACTAGCTTGAAGTTTGTAAATCTTTTAAGATTCATATCTCCAAGTTAAAAAAAAGATATATTCGCATCGTAAACCTACCAACTATGAATTTTGATTTAACAGAAGAACACTTGAATGTTCAGCAGGCTGCAAGAGATTTTGCTCAAACCGAATTATTACCTGGTGTCATTGAAAGAGACAACAACCAGGAATTCCCTTACGAACAAATTAAAAAGTTAGGTGAATTAGGATTTTTGGGAATGATGGTTGATCCTAAATACGGCGGAAGTGGAATGGATACCATTTCTTATGTATTAGCAATGGAAGAACTCTCAAAAGTGGATGCTTCTGCTTCAGTTGTTGTTTCTGTTAATAATTCTTTGGTTTGTTGGGGATTAGAGGAGTATGGAACTGAGGAGCAAAAACAAAAATATTTAGTTCCTTTGGCTTCAGGAAAAGTGCATGGTGCATTTTTGTTATCAGAGCCTGAAGCGGGAAGCGATGCAACTTCTCAAAGAACTACTGCTATTGATATGGGTGATCATTACTTGTTAAATGGTACCAAAAACTGGATTACAAATGGGAATTCAGGTACCTACTATTTGGTAATTGCTCAAACTCATGTAGATAAGGGACATAAAGGTATCAATGCATTTATAGTTGAAAAATCTTGGGATGGAGTAGTAGTAGGTAAAAAAGAAGATAAAATGGGAATTAGAGGAAGTGATACGCATAGTATCATGTTCCAAGATGTTAAAGTTCCCAAGGAGAATAGAATTGGTGAAGATGGATTTGG
>JBMLPO010000159.1:0-7672 GCA_049242065.1 Bacteroidia bacterium | reverse complement strand
AAGAATGATCCTTTATTGATGTACAAAGATGGAATTGCCGAATTGATGAGTGCTTGGTCATCAGATCCACAGAATCCTAAATACCTAGAAGCTGGAAAAGAAATTGCCGATGCTGTTTTATTAAGGAAAATTAATACCCCAATGGTAGGAGCGAGTGGTGCTGTATTTGGTTTGTTAATAGGTAATGCTGTTTTATTTCCCAATAGAGAAATCTTTTTGTTTTTCTTTCCTTTTCCTATCAAAATAAAATGGCTTGTATTGGTTTTGGGTGGAATGGAATTGTATGAAGGACTGGGAAATAATCCAATGGATAATGTGGCGCATTTTGCTCATTTAGGCGGTATGTTAATTGGATTTCTCCTAATTAAATATTGGAATAAAACAGATAGAAGCAGTTTTTATTAAGCGGATTATCAGGCTACAATAGAATATTTCTTGGCTTCGGATATGATTAAATCGGGTTTTTAGTTTATTTAAACGTTATTCAACTACCTCAAAACATTCGGTCTTAGGTGTTGAAAGCCTAATGTGAAGACTAAATTTCTTCATAAATTGGCTTAAAATTGCTTTAAGTGGTTGTTTAGTTGGTTTAATTAGTTTGCATAATCATTGAATTCTATTAGGTTTGGAGAGATAAGATGTCGATTACAGAAGAATTAAAATTTAAGTTTCAACAAGGCAATGCCATCATTCGCATCATCATGTTGAATGTGGCTGTTTTTATTGTGTTTGGTGTATTGAATACCCTTCTGGGTTTATTTAATGCAAATGGAATCATCAATTCAATTTTAGAATGGCTGGTATTACCTGCTAGCTTTAGTCGCTATATTTATCAACCATGGAGTTTGATAAGTTATACCTTTTTACACGACGGCTTCTTGCATATACTATTCAATATGCTTTGGTTTTATTGGATAGGCCAATTGTTGCAACAATACTTGGGTAATGCCAAAACTTATCAGGCTTATTTTATGGGAGCCATTGCTGGTGGATTAGTTTATATGATATCCTATCATATTTTCCCTTACCTCATTCCAAGCCTTGAAGTTTCAACAGCTAGAGGCGCTAGTGCAGGTGTTTTATCAGTAGTGGTAGCAACAGCCACCCTTTTACCTGATTATGAAATTGCTTTGTTTTTAATTGGTCCTGTACGATTAAAGTATATAGCACTTGTAACAGTGGTACTTGATTTAATCAGCATTCCATATGGTAATCCTGGGGGACATATTGCTCATTTGGGTGGTGCTGCTTTCGGTTTTTTTTACATCAAACAAATTTATTCTCATAATTTTCTAAGTGGCTTGTTCGATAAAATCGAAAACCGCTTTCAAGCTAAGCCTAAATCGAACTTAAAAATACATCACCGTTCTGGTTATATGAAGGTTCAACAAAACGATAAACCTAGCCAAGCAGAAGTAGATAAAATATTGGAAAAAATATCTCAGAAGGGCTTGAGTTATCTAAGTGATAAAGAAAGAGAGATGTTAAAAAAATTTGGAAAGGACAATTGATTTGAATAAGCGAGTTATTTTTCTTCATATTGTTTTTGCACTCAACCTCTTGGCTGCTATTGGACTTATTGCGGCCTTGCTAGCACCAGAAATCGACCCAAAAACCTTTTGGCCTTTGGCTATATTTGGATTGGCTTTTCCTATAGTTTATGTAGCAAATTTTGTATTTATTCCTTTCTGGGCTTTGTTTAGGGATAAACGTGTTTTTCTTTCTTTGTTTTTGTTTTTGATAGGCATTCCTGCTGGGTTAAAATTCTTCCAGTTTCAATTCAAACATGAACTCAAAGGCAATCGTTCAGATTATTTGAATGTGATTAGTTTTAATACCCACTTTATGGGTGGTTATGATAAGCCCGAACAAGACACCGTTCAGTTTTTTAAACAGTTAGAAGAAATTGATCCAGATATTATTTGCTTTCAAGAGTTCGCCAATTTGGGTGGAAACTTTGAGCGACCTATGTTTAGGGAGTTTTTTCGTAGGTATAGGAATTTCTCTATTGTAAATGCAACCGGACTGAGCCAAGACAATCCTAATGGATATGGAGTTTGTATTTTCTCTAAGCACCCAATTGTAAACAAAGGGTTTGTAGAAATGGTGAACAAAGCTGCCAATCTCACCATTTTTGCCGATGTGGTTTTTCAGGGCGAAACCTTAAGGGTAGTGAATACACATTTGAAGTCGATTGTGTTTGAAAAACAAGATTACAAAACAGTTGAAACCATTAGCAAAGCAGGTGCTGGGGGTGTTCCTGTATTTGGTATCAGAAGAATTATAGCAAAACTGAAGTATGCCTTTAAAATTAGGTGTGTTCAAGCTGATGCCATTCGCGAGAAACTTGATTATTGCATCTATCCCATTATTTTATGTGGTGATTTTAATGATTCACCAACCAGTTATTCCTATAAAACCATTCGCGGTGATATGAAAGATGCTTTTGTTGAATCTGGTTCGGGGTTTTCTACCACCTATACGGGTAATATGCCATCATTTAGGATAGACCAGATTTTGCATGATGCCCGGTTTAGCAGCGAAAACTACCAAACCCATGTGCAAGAATTTTCAGACCACGCCATGATTAGCTGTTCGATAAAGATTAAGTAGCTTATTGTGTTATTTCTTTTTAATCAGTGTTTGTGATGGCTTTTGAATAGTCATTCAATGCTCTAATTGCTTCACTAATTTTCTTTGGTATTGAGACGTGAGCACGTATACTAAAATCGAAACGAAAATTAGCACAAAACACAAGGCAAGAAATCCTGTTGGGTCATCCTCTTTCGCATGAAACAGTTTAATATAGATTCCTGCCGGTATTATCAGAAGTATTTCGGTAACTGCAGCTTTTTTAAGCCATTTACAAGACTTTTCTGCCCGAATGATGTCTATGGTACTTTTTGTCAAATTGGATAGCAAAAGGAGCAGTTGAAACCATCCTATAAAAAACACCAAAGCCATTAAATACAAGTATAGAATAAAAGGGTCGAGGTAAATGTTGATTAAATCTAATCCTTTTGCTCTGCCTTCCAGCAACGGAAAGCGGATGAGGCAAATAATTACAAGCAATCCTATTAAAAGGATATTGAGTTGGAAGAGTTTTTTGGTCATAAAAATAGGCCTTAATTACCAATAAATACTACTCAATTGATAGGTTTTTTATATCGTAATATTAAGTAATCTTTACTGGAATAATAAGAGCGTCACACGGTTTTATATATATGTTAAATCTATCATTATTCTTTGGAATAAGGGTATTTTCCTATTTCAATATCCAACATGAATACAAAGCAAAAATCCCAAAGGAAAGGATGATGAGGCCAGAAAATCGGTTAATCCAAATGAGTTTGTCGGAGCTGATTTTAGATTGAAAATAAGCCATGATAGAACTCAATATCAACCACCACAAGGCAGATCCTAAAAACACCCCTACAACAAGTGTAAAAGATGTGGCATAATCTGTTTGGCTGGTACCAAGTCCCAATCCCGTAAAGATGGCAACAAATGATAAGATGGTTGCGGGACTGCTTACGGTTAAGAAAAAGGTTGAAATGAAATGGTTAAAGAGTCCTTTACTATCAACATTGGCAGCAGTTGATGCTGGTTTTGCCATAAACGATTTGACCCCCAAATAAAGTAAAAACAATCCGCCAATCAGTTTTATCCAAAATTCATGAGTTAATAAAAACGATGAAATTGCACTCAATCCAAACCCTGCTACCACTCCGTACAGAGAGTCTGCAAATGCTGCTCCCAGTCCAGTAACAAAGCCAGCAGTTCTACCTTCTGATAAGGTGCGTTTAATGGTTAGCACCCCAATTGGCCCAACTGGAGCTGCTACAGAAAACCCAATAATAAGTCCTTTGATAAAATAGGCGATTGTCATGCTGTTTGTTTTAATTGAGATTCGTTTTTACACACTCGAATCCTATCAGCAAAAAAAGGTTTTTGTTTTAAGGTTTTTTAGAAATTCGATAGCCTTCATTTATTAAAACACAACCACAACCAAGTCCACCATTTCTAGTATAAGTATAAATGCTATCCTTCCACAATCGCATATTAAAATATTGTCCTGCATACACACCATTTTCATCCAGTTGAAATTCTCTATCAGACAAACTCAATCGTATGCTAGACGCGGTGCTTCCATAATAAACACTTAAGGTGGTGTCTCTTAATGAATAACAATCACCACATGGTCCATAACAGAATTTTTCTTCTTTTACCTGATATTTACCAATGAGTTGGTCCCTAAAATCAACAAAGATAGGACTGTCTTTTTCACAGGAAGACAAGATAAGAAATGAGAAAAATAATAGGCTGATTTTGTTCATGTAGTTATTATTGGGGCTTGTTTGATACTGGAATAAAATAAGCTGCCTTGGTGTATTACCAACTAATTTATCTGAAATATTTCAAGAGAGAATTTAGTAGTTTTTAAACACAAAAAAAAGAGGTTCGAAAACCTCTTGTTCAATAGTGTAATTAGAGTTCCTTGTTGCTTAGGCGCTTCATTCATTTTAAATGGATTCATAAATTTTGAAATAAGCAAGTTTAAGGTAATCCTTAATTGCTGGGTAAAATTGTTTTTTTTAATTCTCAATATTTTTTGTTTTGACTTATAATGGCTTGATTGTTACGTTTTTATGGTTTTTAAATCAGGGGGTAATTGGGTTGGATACTACGCCAAAAATTATAATTGGTTCTAATTATTATTATTCGTTTTGGAAACAATCAGTAAAGAGTTTTTAGAGAATTTTGTTCAATCAAATTGTTTTGAATTATCATCCACTCAAATTAGACTTTCAATACCTATTATTAAAAGAATTGCTAAGAAGATGGAGCTTGGAATTCGTTTTCAAAGTATAGGAACTTTTGATAAGTTAATTATTGATGGGCATCATAGATATATAGCTTCATTATTGACAAACTATCCTATAGAACGCGTTCCCTCTCAAAGAACTTCAGGCATTCAAATTATTGAATGGAGCATGGTTGAATTTGTTGATGATGATTATGATACTTTGGCTAAGATCAATATGCTTAACAAAAGAGATGCTTCTTTCAATGGTATGAGTTTAGAAAAACTTATTGACTTGATAAATAATTCCTAACTTTGTAATATGCTTATCTTCTTAGATATAGATGGTGTAATGGTTCCTGCAAAATCTTGGAAAAGACCAGAAATTCTTGGTGATGGGTTTCCTGCGTTTAGTTCAAAAGCAATTTCTGTTTTAAACAGCCTTCTTCATGAAGATACAACTATAGTTCTTACAAGTTCTCATAAAGCAAATTACGGGATAGAAGAGTGGAAAAGGATTTTTAAAAGTAGGGGTTTGGAAGTAGACCAACTGATTACTTTGAAAGAAAATGTGGGTCGCTTTACACGTAAGCAAGAAATAGTATGTTGGTTTAAAGATCAAACTGTAAACCAGCGCTTCATTATTATTGACGATGATAGTTCATTGTGTGAATTACCGCCGGCTCTAAAGGCACACTGGATTTATACAAGCCCAAGCATTGGCTTATGTGACGAACATATTGCAGAAATAAATCGAATTCTTCAAATTGATTTAATAGGTGTTTAAAACGCTTAGATTTTATTGCTTAGGCGCCTCATTCATTTTAAATTGTCTGATATTGTAAGTGAATGTAAACATAAAATAGCGATTCAAAACCCTTGTTCTGGTATCTTCAATATAGGTTTCGGTTACACTTCTGTTGATGGAGTTGTTTTGATTCAAAAGATCAAAAACAGATAACCTTATTTCACCTACTTTTTTGTTTAAGAATTTGTAAGCAATGGCGGCGTTCCATAAATAAAATTCTTGGTTAAAGGCCTCTCCCAGCCCGTAGTAGTTTGAATAAGTAATATCGCTGTTGAATACCCAAGAGGCATTAGGCATTAAGTTAATTTTGGCACCTGCATTTTGTACCAAAAAATTATTGTTTCCTGTGTTTTGTAAGGTGTTTTGAACCCAGTTTACATTGGCAGTATAATTAATATTAAAGTCTACTTTCGGACTGATATTACTTCCCAAAACAAATCCCGAATTTAAGTTAATGGTTTGTGCATTGTTGAGTTTTCCATTAATCATACCAGGTACTTTTGTATAACTCAATCCTGCATTGATATTCAAATTGCTCTTTAGCTTTTTAAAGGGTGTAGCATAGGTTAAAAAGGTCCGAATACTATAGTTTCCATCAAGGTTTTCTGGCCTGCTTAATTGGGTTCCTCTGCTTAAAAAGACATCATTAATTGTGGTATCGGTTCTGGCAATGCTGGTGGTTGATGCAATATAGTTGTTGGTGAGATTTAACATTCCAAACAAAAACAACGACTTTCCCTTTTCTGCCATGTTGTTTGAATAACGAAACATCAAGAAGTTGGAAAACTCTTGTTTTAAATTAGGGTTACCAATACTTAAAATTAAGGGATTGCTATTGTCGAGTACATTCTGCAACTGACTTACAGATGGTACATTGGTGGCGGTGCGGTAAAAGGTTCTGATTGATTTGTTCTTGTTAAACTCATATTGGAACATGGCATTCGGCAGAAAATTAGTAAAGGGTTTATTAAAGCTCCTGTTTGCTGGATATTCCTGCACATTGTCTAAAACCAAATATTGATGGGTAAGGCCCACCATGAAATTGTATTTTTCTCCCTTTAAATTGTAGTTAATACTTGAACGATGCGTGCTTACGGTATTGATAAACTTATTACTCAGAATGGTGTCTTTTATTTGGTATTCACTGTTGATTGAGTCGTATTGATTGGTTTGTTTATCAGATTCGTTAATTACATAAGAGGGTGCATAGCTCAGCAATAATTGCCCATTTTTACCCAATGGTTCTGTATAGGTTAAATTGGCGTTGGCGTTGCTATTAAAGGTTTTTTGTTTGGAGTATTGGTTGATATTATTAGCGGCCGTAAATGTATCAATGCTGGTATTAATGGAGCTTTGGTAGTTTTGCGCTGTTTTATCGCTGATGTCATATCCTAAATTCAAGGAAATGGTTCTGCCAGTTTTTTGAAATTTTCTTTTGTAAAGAATATTGTTATTTAGACTGAATCCCTCGTTTAAATTATCATAAAAGCTTCTTGTTTCACTAATTTCATTGCTGCCAAACGATGTTTTTCCAATGGTTGACGAAAGACTTTTGTTTTGTTGAAGACTGAACTTTGGCGTATACAAAATGCTATTATTTGTATCGATATTGTATTCCAATCTTAGATTAAATCGATGGTTATAGTTTTGGGTGTTTGATGCACTGATTTCGCTGTATACTTGTTTGTTTTCGCCACCCAATAAGAAGGTTTTTGTCAAGTTTTTATCAGTTTGATTTTCGCCTTCGTTAAAGAAATAACTTCCGCTCACATCCACTTTCTTTCCCCATTTATTGATATAATTGAAACCTGCAGAATTGGTAATATTGATACCATTTTGTTGACCTACCATAAAATTATTGAGGGTGCTTTGCATAGCCGACATAGCACCACCAGGCCCTCCTGGTCTTCCCATGCCACCTCCGCCCATTCCCGGGGGACGCTGTCCGCCACCCCTATTGCCAGCACCACCAAATAAATCCTGCGCCGAAAAATTTTGCTGGTTGATATTGTTACTCATTCCCAAAAGGGTGATCCTTCTGTTTCCATTAAATAGATTCA
>JBMLPO010000158.1:0-26264 GCA_049242065.1 Bacteroidia bacterium | reverse complement strand
ATATGGGTTTGTATTTCCTTCCAGTGAAATTTATGAAGGCTTAGGTGCTGTATATGATTACGGACAAAATGGTGCTGAACTAAAAAATAATCTCCGCCAATACTGGTGGAAATCGATGGTGCAAATGCACGAAAACATTGTGGGTATTGATGCTGCTATCTTCATGCATCCAAAAGTTTGGAAAGCTTCTGGTCATATAGATGGTTTTAGCGACCCCATGATTGATAACAAAGATTCGAAAAAAAGATACCGTGCCGACCAATTACTCGAAGACAAAATAGAACGTTATAACAAAGATGGCAAAACCCAAAAAGCAGAAGAATTACAAGCTGCAATGGACCAAGCTTTGTTAGATAATAATTTAGCTGAATTAAAAAACCTCATTGAAAAACACGAAATCGCTTGTCCTGTAAGTGGCACTAGAAACTGGACAGATGTTCGTCAGTTTAACCTTATGTTTAGCACCGAAATGGGCGCTATGGCAGGTGGTGAAGCTGATAAAGTTTATTTACGTCCTGAAACTGCACAGGGAATTTTTGTAAACTTCTTAAACGTGCAAAAAACAGGCAGGATGAAAGTTCCTTTTGGAATTGCACAAACAGGAAAAGCTTTCAGAAATGAAATCATAGCGCGTCAGTTCATCATGCGTATGCGTGAGTTTGAACAAATGGAAATGCAATTCTTTGTTCGTCCTGGTACACAAAAAGAATGGTATGCCTATTGGAAAGAAGCCAGAATGAAATGGCATCATAAATTAGGCTTTGGACCAGAAAAATACCGTTTTCATGACCATGTGAAATTGGCTCATTATGCCGATGCAGCAGTTGATATTGAATTTGATTTTCCATTTGGTTTCAAAGAAATGGAAGGTATTCATAGCAGAACCGATTTCGATTTGAGAAACCATGGTGAATTATCAGGTAAAAAACTTCAGTATTTTGATGCTGAATTAGACGAAAACGGAAAAGCTTATGGCAACTATATTCCTTATGTAATCGAAACATCAATAGGTTTAGACCGCTTGTTCTTAGCCACCATGTGTGCTGCATACAAAGAAGAAGAAGTGGGTGAAGGCGATAAAAAAGATACACGTGTTGTATTGGCTTTACCTCCTGCATTAGCTCCAATTAAATTGGCAGTATTCCCATTAACCAAAAAAGATGGATTACCTGAAATCGCAAGAAACATTATTGATGATTTGAAATTCGATTTCAATTGTTTCTACGAAGAAAAAGATGCGATTGGAAAAAGATACAGAAGACAAGATGCTTTGGGAACTCCATTCTGTATTACCATAGACCACGAAAGCTTAACTACCAATACTGTTACCATTCGTTATAGAGATACAATGGTGCAAGAAAGAATTGCCATCGACCAAATCAAAACTTTGGTGAATGAGGCAATCAGTTGGAAAAAACTACTTGCTTAAAATGGAACATCCAATTGGTAAGGTCTTCAAAACATCACTTTTGTTTTATGCTTTGATGCTATTACCAATTGGATTCTTTCAATTGTCTTTCCTAGGGGCTCAGGTTGATTCAATTTGGGTATATCCCTCCTATTTTATCACTGAAAGCGCTGGTAAATACGGAACCATTTTTATATTGATTTTATGTGCTTGGTTTTATGGAATTAGATTGGAAACAAAAAAAGAAAAACTAATTGCGTTCATCAAATCATTCCTTTCGCTGTTATTCTTTTTTATTCTGTTCGCATATTTAAACGAACACATTACCAAACCATTGGTATCAGCTGCAAGACCAAGTCACATCTACATTTTTAGCAATAGCGGCTGGCCCCAAGAAGTTATTAGCTTTTATGAAAAATCAAAAACAAGCAGGAGTGAAATTCTGCAATTGCTACTTCAAAAAAATGATAGTAATTTTCAAAATATACATCCATTAGTTCAAGCACATTGGATAGAAGAATCAGGCTTTTCTTTTCCATCAGGACATAGTTTTAATTCATGGATGATTGCAGTTGTACTATCTTATTCTATACTTCAATTCAGGGTAAAACATCAATATAGAAAATACTTTTGGATACCCTTTGTCTGGGCGGCATTGGTAGCCATCTCCAGGGTGATGTTAGGAGCGCATACTATTGTTGATATAGCAGCAGGCTCATTCATGGGCATTCTAGTTGCTTGTGGCTTTTTATATTTCGATAAAACAAGACCTTTACTATTTCAAAAAAGAGGATGAAAATACTATATGGAGTGCCTGGAGAAGGCATGGGACATGCAACTAGAACCAAGGTCATTGTTTCACATTTGCTTGAAAAAGGACATGATGTTAAAATGGTTTCAAGTGACAGAGCTTTTACCTTTTTAAACAGTGCATTTCCCAACAGGGTTTATGAAATAGAAGGATTACATTTTGCATTCAAAAAAGGGAAAGTATCAAAAAGTGGAACCTTTGTTTTGAATCTAAAAAATTTACCCAAAACCCTCATTAAAAACTTTGAACAATACTTGTTTTTAGATGAACATTTCAGACCAGAACTTGTAATTTCAGACTTCGAATCGTTTAGTTATTTTTTTGCAAAAACCCATGGCATTCCATTTATCAGCATAGACAATATGCAAGTAATGGATAGATGTAAGTTGGATATTGAAATTGAGGATGATGAAAAATCAAATTACAGGTTGGCGAAAAACATTGTAAAAGCAAAGGTTCCGGGCGCTGCACAATATTTCATCAGTTCGTTTTTTGAAGCAGAAATCAGCAAAGAAAATACCCAGTTGGTACCACCCATCATTCGCACATCTATTCAAGAAGCGAAGGTGGAAAGAGGCAATCATATTTTGGTTTACCAATCAACTGGAGCTGGAAGAAAATTGATTGATATTTTGAAGAAACTAAGCAATGAACGCTTCATTGTTTATGGATATAATATAGAAGAAGAACATGAAAATGTACAATTGAAAAAGTTTTCAGAAACAGAATTCATTCAATATTTCGCTACATCAAAAGCAGTGATTGCTAATGGTGGATTCTCATTTATCAGTGAAGCCATCTATTTAAAAAAGCCCATTTATTCCTTTCCCTTAGAAGGTCAGTTTGAGCAATACATGAACGCTGCATATATTGAAAAATGTGGCTATGGCAGACATTTTAACAAAATGAAGGAAGATTATTTAAAAGCCTTTTTGTATGATTTAGCATTCTTTCAAAACAAACTAAATGCATATCAACAAAATGGTAATGAAGTCTTGTTTGAAAAGATTGATACTTATTTAAGTGAGTTCGAAAAATCAATTTCATGATTATTAGTTTCGAAACATATCATCAAGAAATCGAAATCAATGAATCGAACTTTGAAATACTAAATTCGATATCAATAAACAGCGAAAATGATAAGAAAGTAAGAACCTTATTATTGAAATGGTTTGGTAATGAAAAATTTGTTTTTAAAAGTTCAGGTTCCACAGGAAAGCCAAAGGAATTTACCTTTACTAAGGAACAAGTAAAACTAAGTGCAGAAGCCAGCATAGAAGCATTTGGACTCACACAAAAGGACCATCTATTGTTGTTGATGAATGCTGATTTTGTAGGAGCAGCTATGTTGGTTTTAAGAGCCGCAGTATTAGATGCAAAATTAAGTGTAATGCCCATTCTATCTGCTTCAACACTTGGCATCGAAACAAACCATAATTATACTTTTTGTTCGATGGTTCCTTTACAAATGATGGAAAGCATTAAACAAGATGAAGAAGCTATTTTCAAACTAAAAAGATTTAAAAAAATACTTCTTGGTGGCAATAGTATATTTATGAAATTGGAGCAATTGATTAAAGAAAATGGATTGAATGTTTACCATAGTTATGGGATGACAGAAACACTTTCTCATGTTGCTATCAGACAGATTGGTCATAGCAGCTATTTTAAGACGCTTAGGGGAACTTTTATCAAGTTAAACGAAGACCAATGCATCTGCATCAAAAACAGTATTACTAACGACTGGTTAGAGACCAATGATTTGGCAGAAATGAATACAGAAGGTGACATTAAAATAATTGGAAGAAAAGACTTTGTGATCAATTCAGGAGGCATTAAATATTCACCGGAAACAATAGAATCACGCATCCATGAATTTCTCGAAAAACAAGCCATACAATGGAATGAATTGATGATTGGATGGATTCAGAGTGAGCAATGGGGACAAGAACTTATATTACTTATAGAAAATCAAGAAATAGAAGAAGAAGTATTTAATCAGCTAAAAATTTATTTGAAGCAATTTCCTGAAAAACATGCTTATCCAAAGTCTTGGAAGCAAATAAAATCGTTCAAAAGAACCGAGAATGGGAAACTTGACAGAAAAAACACAATAGAATTGGCTCAAAATCAATAGATTAAACTAATAATAATTTGTTTATCAAAATAGATGTGGTAAAGCCAATCAAATTTTTAAATTCGCGTAAAGTTAAATATTAATATTATGTATTGGACACTTGAACTTGCTTCTTATCTGGATGATGCGCCATGGCCAGCAACCAAAGATGAATTGATTGACTATTCAATCCGCTCGGGAGCACCTTTGGAAGTGATAGAAAACCTGCAGGAACTCGAGGATGATGGAGAACCATTTGAAACCATCGAAGAGATTTGGCCGGACTATCCTACTAATGAGGATTACTTCTACAACGAAGACGAGTTGTAAAAAAGAAAAAGGATGATTCATGTTTGAATCATCCTTTTTTATTTCAATTTGAATAGCCCCTTAAATACTATTCTCATTTGAATCATTCTCCAAATCCGATGACTCATCGTTTTGGTTTACAAAATCTGCTTGATAATTTTCGAGTTGCGGATTTGTTTTTTCGTGCAGGTTAATGCAATAACGTAATCCTGCACCTGCACCAATAGATCTTACCAATCCCAATTCTAGTAGAAGAGCAAAATCTCTTTGAATGGTCTTTCTATTACAATCAAATTCGTTAACCAATTCTTTAGTAGAAATAAAACCTCTGTGCTGAACAATGTACATGATGAGTTTTTGACGTTTGTTCAAAACATTTTCATCAATTTCCTTTAACTTATAACCACGTTCGAACACATAGTTCATGATGTTCTTTTGACGCGGATTCAGTTTTTCAAAATCAACTTGTTTTCTGAAATAAGTTCTGAGTAGGTCTTTGATTCTGCTTAATTGGGTTTGGTGCATTTTTAAACCAAATACCAACTGGTCGTTTAAATTGATATCAGTTGATTTGGCGAATTGCATGTATTCATTTTTATTGATATACAATTCGTGTTCCAAACTCATTAAACCGAATACATCCATTTGATTTTTTGCCAACCAGAAATACTGCAAGAGACAAGCAACTTTTGGTTTTAATTCTTCGAAAATATTCAGAGACATGATTCTGAAATGCAACATCCAAGACTGAACAATAGGATGAAACTCATTGTCTGAATTCATGAATTCAAAAATGGAATCTAATTCTAGTTCAGCTTCTACATTTAACCTTTCAGGAAATTGAATTTGGTTACTCGAAAACAAGTTTACATCTCCGTTACCTTGGTACAATTCAAGAATGAGGATTTTATGTAACTGATAGAATAAAGGAAGACTTAAAGGCTCGTGCAGATGATTGAGCAGTAAAGATTCGGCTTTATTAAAAACTTCAATTGCGCGCTCGTTCAGGCCACTCGCTCGCAAGTTTTTATTTACGATATACTTTACCGTCTTAATTTCAATTAGGTTATGATCCAAAGCATTGGCATAATAATTCCTAAGAATGGAACTATTTTGTGCCTCCATAGCTCTGATCTGCTCAGGCAAATCAATAAACTCATAGATATTTCTAAGCTCATCGTGCTGCCTGACGCAATCGATGAAAGCATGGTCTACCGAAATACCCGGTTCGTATTTATTAACTAGAATCATTACATACGAAACTAAGGCCTAATACAATAGGCTTTACAATGGGTTCTAATCAACCTATGGTGGATAGTAGTGTAAACAATGCATATTTACACTTAAAAACAAAGAAGAGCCTTGATTTTTCAAGGCTCTTCAGCTTTAAGATATTTTAGACAGCCTTAAAAAAAGCTGTTAATAAATGAGGCGATGCATTAATTTCCACCCAAGGCTTTATAGCGTTGCATACATTGTGCTGCATAGTCGGCTTTACCCAGTTTTGTAAATACATTGGCTAAATCAAACCAAGCTTGTGCGTAATTCTGATTGAGGCTCAAAGCCATTTGGTAGGTATCAGAAGCTTTCTCAAGACTACCTACGTATTCGTAACACTTAGCTAGATAATAATACAATTCAGGAATACTACCACTGTGTTTTACACCCATTTCGAATTGTTTGATGGCTGAATTATAATCACCCAAATTCATATAGGCCAAGCCACTGTAGTACCAACTTTCAGTTACATTTTCTTTGTATTGGGTTGATTTGGCAAATGCTTCATTGGCTTTAGCAAAGTCTCTTCTATTGAAATGAACAATCCCCAAATTACTCCATGCAGAAAAGTTTTCAGGATAAATTTCAATTGCCTTTTTTAGCATTTGTTCAGCACTATCTAATCTGCCTTTATTGATTAAAGAGAAGCCCAACATTCTCCAAGTTTCTTCATCTTTATCTGCATATCTAACCGCATTTTCAAAGTACCAAATTGCAGAATCTAAATTATTTTTTTCAAGAGCTATATATCCAAGAGGCATGAAATTATTTTCTCTTTTTACTACAGCAGCCAAAGGAACTCCATCTGCCATTACTGTATAAACTGTTCCCTTTGGTGGAAAAGAACCATTTAACAATTCATGTTGAGAGAAGGTACGACTGGTCATAATGAGGTAATCCCAATTTTGCTTCTGCTCTTCACTTTCACGAGTCCAAACAAAATTCAATCGAGGATTGATTTGATGCGCCCAATAAGCAGCTGTTGTAATTTCATTATTGATTCCAATTACCAAAGAATCTTTAGGATGTTGATTGGCAATCCATTCTGCAGCCTCTCTGCATGAGTTCGAATAGTAGTCTGTTTCATAAGTTCCAAAGGCACCTTTTAATCCACCAGTTAACTCATTGAAATAAACATATTGGTTGGGGTGATTTTGAACAAACCACATTGTTGGCTTTACAAACAAAGCACCCAAAACTACAGTAGCACCAATGGCAATAAATTTGTTTCTACTTAACAAATAATCGTAGAATACAGCAGCCAATGGTACAGCAGATGAAAGAATGAATAAATAGTGTCTCCAACCATTATAATAGTTGAGGTTACTTAATTCAGCATAAGCAATAGGGAATAAACTCATGAAAATTAACATCAACCAAAAAGGTGCACTTTTTTCTTTTCTGATAAATGGAAGTGTCAAAATACTTCCTATAAAACCAAGTATTAAATACAAGGGATTTCCAATTCCAAGAAATTTAACTACATAATACCAAGGCGCTGCAGTTAACATGTACATGCGCTTACCTTCAAACAACTCTACATTATTGGTATAAAATGCATTTTCTGAAGCCTTTGCATATGCTTGATAAGGATGAGTAATTGGATTGTTTAAGGCATAAGGCCAAACTAAAATTCCAACTATATAAGCAACGATGCTTACTACTAAAAATATTTTTGCATAAGGAAGAATTAACTTCATTGCATTTTCCTTTTTCGACCTCAATTTACTGAGCCATAAAACTGCCAGGAATAAGCCGAAGTAGGCTATAATAAGCAAAGCACCTACACGAGAGGCAATACCCATACCAATCCCAAGCCCTAACCAAAGTTCATGTGAAAATTTAGGGAAAGGCATTTTCCTTAAAACCTTAATTAAGAACAAACCAGAAAATGCAAAACCCAAAGCAAAAGGAATATCGGTTGGATTATTCATACTATTTCCAAACCAACCCGGATTGAAAAACATAAATAATAAAGCCAAAACAGCAGCACGCCAAGAGGCCAATTCGAAAGCAATCAACGAAACGAAAACCAGTCCAAGAAATCCATATAAAGAATTGATGAAATGCCTCGTTTCAAAAACACCTGTACCTAGCCAATTGTATGCAAAAGCAGAAACTGTATTGATTTGTTCGCCATAAAAACGATAAGCTTGACGAATGTATTCTGCACTATTAGCTGGTTCAGCCAATGCGGCGGTATCAGCACCAAAAGTAGTGAGGTAACGATAAGCCAATTGTGAATAATCATTGTGCGCTTTTTCATCCCATGTACTACCAAAATCCTGACTTAACATAGGCATAAAGAAGAATGCCAAAGCGAATAAGATGATGTAAATGATTCGATAAATTGCGTGATTACCATTTGAAAATGAGACACCCTCACTTTTTATTCTGAATAAACTATCACTAATAAAATAATGGAATCTCAACCCAAATACAGCAGCAAGAACGGCTGGAAAGCCTAGTGTATTTGGTTTATCGGTTTGAATTTGAACCTCGGCAAAAGGGATATCATTACGCTGAATTGCATATAGAATTTGTAGCCAATTGTTACAAGAAGCAAATTCATTTGCAAACAAAGAATTTAAACCATTGGTTTTTGCGAATAAAGCACCTGAAAAATGATCTCTAAAATTGAGCGGAGTAAATATGCGTGTAAAAGCATTTTTTATTCTACCCGAAGCTGTTTTTTTATTTTTATCGGTCTGATTTAATACCAATAAAGATGCCTGATTCAGAGATTTTTTAAAGGCATTTAAACCCTGAACCAAATTTGAGATTTGGTGATGTGAATCAGCAAGGAATAAAGTATGTGCACCACTTGCTTTTTCTGCTGCTTGAGCAGCTTGCAAGCCCAATGTTTCATTTCCTGAATAAGAAAAGAATTTTCCTTTTTGAATCCATTCATCAAGGGATTTGGTTTGTACAGCATTTGCATTTAAACAATGAACTTCAATATCTAATTTGCTTTTCTGAAACAAATTTTGGATACCTGCAACAAAGTTTTCACTTGCGCCTTTTGCATTGATTATAACAGAAACACGCGATTCGTTTAGTACATTCATTTTACTAATTCAGAGGTTTATTTTTTTTCAAAAACGAACAGGTTATTTAAGCCCAATTGGAATTTTTTATTAACGAGCAATTTAAAAATAGAATCGTTAAAAATAGTTGTTGTATCGGAAGGCTTATAACCATAATGTTCCTCTAAGCTCATCCCGTCGATAAGTTTTAGTTTGGTAAGTATTTCGAGAATGGTATCAACTTGAGGAGATGGAACAGTAATAATGACTCTCCCACCGGGCTTGAGGTGCTCATAGCAATTTATAGCAAGGCTTTTCTGTAAATCTGTTGGAATATGTTCTAAAACAGCCAACATTGTAATCACATCATAAGCCTGACCTGGAGGTGAAACTTCTGGAAAGTATCCTGGAATGAGGGTATAATTCTTCTTCTCCACACGTTCTTGTAGGGTTGGGTCAATTCCAAAACTATGACTAATAATACCTTCGAGGGCATCAAACATCACCCCATCAACACTACCAATATCTAAAACAGTATCACCTTTTTTGATGAATTTTTTTGCCTTATTTATTCTTACATTTTGTAAATATCTATCAATCGCCTTCATGAAACTACTTCTTATTTACACTTAATACACCAAGGAAAAAACTCGATAAAACAGTTTGTAAACCAATGATGATAGAAACTACACTTGGTATAACAACACGCAGAATTTTTGGATAATCTAACTGACCAAAATTACTTTGTTCCCAGACATATAATGAATAAAATGTACCAGACAATCCACCTAAGAATATGAGCAAACCAATAATTAAACCCATTTCTACACTGACCTTTCCAATGATTCTTTCTAATGAATCTTTAACCGGAAGAAAACCTGCTTCAACAGCATAAGTTCTGGTAAAGACTCCAAAAGTTAAAGCTTGAAAACCAATAATGGTGAATGCACCAGCATACAAAAGGGTATTGGTATCAAAATAAACATGTTGAAACAAACCAAGAGGACCTTGAATAATAAACAAGCCCAATATCAATCCTAAAGCCATTAAAAAGATTCCAGGATAAAGGAAAAGCCATCTAGGAGAGTAAATCAATAGAAAACGTAAATGTCTCCAACCATCTCTCCAAGTTCTTAAGTGTGGAGGTCTAGACCTTCCATCTTTAGAAAGCGTTGTAGGAACCTCTGTAATTTTGAGTTTAAATAAAGTTGACTTCACCACCATTTCAGAAGCGAACTCCATCCCGGTAGTTTTTAAATCGAGTAAACTCACAAGGTCCTGTCTGAAACCTCTTAAACCACAATGGAAATCGCGCACTGGGCAATTAAAAAAAAGGCGACCAATAAATGAGAGAACAGGATTTCCCAAATAACGATGTAAAAAAGGCATAGCACCTTCGGCGATACCACCCTTGAAACGGTTACCCATTACTAAATCGTAGCCATTTCTTAATTGTTCTAAAAAAGGACCCAAGTTTGCGAAATCGTAACTATCGTCACTATCACCCATGATGACATATTTACCACGGGCTGCTTCAATTGCTCCCATTAAAGCACTGCCATATCCTTTTCTTGGAACGGCAATTACTCTTGCACCTAAACCCTCGGCCAAAGCCTGAGAACCATCTGTACTACCATTATCACCAATCACTACTTCACCTGAAACCGAATTTTGTTTCATCCAGTTCATAGCTTTCGAAATGCAGGTTCCGATAGTTTCTGCCTCATTGAGGCAGGGCATTACTACTGTTAATTCTATTTGTTGACTCATGAGAATGAATGGGTTCTGAAGATTTAGAAACATAAAAACACATCAGAACCAATTGTTGCGAAAATAGGAATTTATGCCATTCTTCAAGGTTAAATAGGATATAATTAGGAAAAAAAACTAAAATAAAATCAAGCGAATAGTTCGTAAACAAGAGGAGTTTTTTATTATTCCTTGTTTTCAAAACCAAAGTATAAATCTGGTTTTACAGGAGGCTTTATACCAGTTAGCATTGTTTCTATCTGATTTCTTAGCTCATTGAAATTTATTTTCTTGTAGGCAGAGATAAATACAACAGGATTATTCTCCTTTGCCATCCAAGACTTTTTTAATTTTTTGATATACGCCTCTTTTCCTGAAATGGTCTCATCTTCCAAAATAAAAGGCTCCTTCAGTTCATCAATCTTATTAAAAACCAAAAGAATCGGTTTATCACGTGCACCAATTTCTTTGAGGGTTTGATGAACAATATTGATTTGTTCTTCAAAACCAGCATGACTTACATCTACAACATGTAGAAGCAAATCTGCTTCCCGAATTTCATCCAATGTAGATTTAAAACATTCTACCAATTGGTGTGGTAATTTTCTGATAAAGCCTACAGTATCTGTTAAAAGAAAAGTATGTTGCGGCCAAACAACTTTTCTAACAGTACTATCTAGGGTTGCAAAAAGTTTATTTTCGGCAAAGACCTCACTTTTACTAAGTAGATTCATGATAGTAGATTTACCCACATTGGTATAACCAACGAGCGCAACGCGGGCCTTATCGTCACGATTTCTTCTTTGGGTAGAAGCCTGTTTATCAATTAAAGCCAATCTTTCCTTTAATCTATCAATTTTATTTCTGAGGGCTCTCCTATCTGTTTCAATTTCAGATTCACCCGGACCTTTCATTCCAATCCCCCCTTTGTGTTTGCTTAAATGGGTCCACATTCGCGTTAAACGAGGCAGCATATATTGCGCTTGGGCAAGTTCAACCTGGAATTTAGCTTGAGCTGTTCTAGCTCTTGATGCAAAAATATCGAGGATTAGATTACTCCTGTCGAGGATTTTACACTTGATAGTTTGTTCTAAATTTCTGATTTGTGAAGGAGTTAATTCATCATCAAAAATTACCATATCTATTTCGTGAGCAGTCACATATTCTGCAATCTCTTGAAGTTTACCTTCCCCTATATAGGTTCGAGGATTGGGATAACTCAAACGTTGTAAGAACCTGTTTTTCACCTCAGCACCAGCGGTAAGGGCAAGAAAAGCCAATTCCTCCAGGTACTCTTCAGCCTGTTCAAATTTTTGTTGAGAATTTGCCACCCCAACCAAAACTGCATACTCTGCAGATTTTATCGTATCAAATAATTTTTGTTTCGCCATTAAAAAATTCCTGAAACAAACCTCAGCTTGCTTATTTTCGTTAAATAGATTAAGTCTGCAAAATAATGTCAATTCCTAAGCTTTTCAGTATTCTTTTTGTGCTAATTTCAATTCAGTTGAAAGCACAGACAATTGAGTGGGGCAATCCACAGAAATTAAAACAGAAGAATCTCTATAATCAGGTGATTGGAGAAAGTGGTGGGAATATCTTTTTATTAAGAGGAAAAGACCAAGAATTCAGGCAAGAGCTGATCATTGAAAAATATAAAAACACATTAGGTTTGGATGTGTCTATCCCACTTCCTCTGAGTGTGAATGGATCTGTAGAACGCGTATTGTTATTGAATGATGAAATTTATGTTTTCATCTCTGCCAAGAACACGGTAAAAAATCAAATTGATTTATTGGTTCAAAAACTTGATTTGAATTTCAAAATCCTTGGAAATCCTATGGTTTTATGCAGCATGACAGAGAAATCATTTTTGAGCAAAAGAAACATACAGATTAAATCTAATGCCAATAAAGACCTGATTGGTATTATGTTTATTAGTTTGGCTGATGATGGCAAAGGGATATTGAATTTATATCAATATGATTTAAAACTACAACAAAGGTTCGGAAAACAATTTAATCTTTCTGAAGAAGAGAAGGGAGTTTATACTTCGGCATTCGACCTGTCTAATTCTGGTGAAACCTTTGTTATGATTGATTATCCGCTGAAAGATTATAATGGAGAAAGGGACGATCCAAGAAAATTCTTTCTTTATGTTTATTACCCTACTACAGATAAAATTTTGGAGTATGACATAATTGGAAAAGACAGTTTCTTTATTGATGAATTAGGCATGTGTTTGAATAATTTCAATCATACCATTAGTGTAACAGGTTTGTATTCGGAAAAAGCCAAAGTAGAAACAAAAGGCTATTTTCTAAGACGTTACAATTATTATTCCAGTAACCTTGAATTCAGTTCATCATGCTTATTTGATGAGTACTTTTTAAATAAATTATCGAGTGCAAGAATTGAGAAATTTGAACCCGATTTGAATGATTTTTATATCAGAAAAATCGTTCCTAGAAGTGATGGAGGCTTATTGGTTATTGCTGAAAAGTTTTTTCAAACTCGTCAGACTTATACTTATTACGTAAATAATTTTCCTCAAACCTCTACACGAATCGTTTACAATTTTGATGAAACAGCAGTTTATTCCATCAATCCAGATGGTAAAATTCAATTCAATGAAGTAATCAAAAAGCACCAGAGTTCGGTTGGAGATGGAGGATATTTTTCTTCATTCATCTGCATCCCCACTTTAGATAATATTCAAATCATTTACAATAATGATGGGAATGAACAAACTGATATAGCCATGTATACTGTGAATTATAAAGGGATGAGTCAGAATAAAATCATTGTTAAAAACGCCAATACCAACGCGGCTATTATCCCTACTGAATACAAACAAATTTCAGCAAATTCAGGTATTATTTGTGCAATTCGAGATAAGCGATTTACTTTGATGAGAATAAGCTTTTAAGATTTTGCTGAATTTATTTCGAACAAATACAGTTTTTTCCGTAGTTGGATTATTGATATTCACCCTGCTGATCAGGATGGCACCATTGTTTGTGCCTATCCACGTGCAGCCCAATATCAATACACCACTTGCACAAATTTTATTTCATTGGTTAAACAACAATCCTGTATTTATAGGAAATCAATTTTTGCTTTCTGGATTACTCGTTTATTTTCAAGCCTTGTTGTTGAACTATATTAGTTCAGAGCATTCTATCTTATACAAGGACAGTCTTTTGCCTGGCGTCTTTTTTGTTTTAATTAATAGCATTTACCCAGAGCAATTGGTATTAAGTCCGCAGCTTATAGCAAACTCATTCATCTTGCTTATGTTATTCAGACTATGTTATTTGTATGAATCACAAAGTCCGATTTTATTGGTATTTGATAGTGGAGTATTATTAGGAATTGGCGTTCAGTTCAATTATGATTTGCTGATTTACCTTCCATTTATTCTTTTTAGTATTACTACCATGACCTCATTTAATTTTAGGTATTTATTGGTAGCCATTATTGGGATTATTGTTCCAGCCTATTTCTTGGGAGTTATCTTTTATTTAACCGATCAATTAGGACCTTTTATACAATCGTTTGAATACAGTTTACAGAAAAGTTATTTTAATACACCATACCTTCCAATAAAAAAATTATTTACATGGTTTTCATTTGCATTGCCATTGTTGTTCTCCATCTTTCATTTACAAAGTAATTATTTTAGAAACAGAGTAAAGACGCGAAGACTGCAACTCACGATGGGTATATTATTTATTTTTGGCATCTTATCATTGTATGCAGAGAACCAAAGTTTCATATATGCCATTCCTTTTTTATCTAGTTCGCTCTCATTGGCCATTGCAAATTATTTTATCAGTCATAAGCGCTTTTGGTTTAAAGAGGTACTTTTCTTGAGTACCTTGATTACAATTCTTCTCAATCATTACTATAATTAAGATGTTTTACTTTTTATCTAAGGTTTTATATGGAATTGTAGCACCAGTTAGTTTGGTGCTCATTATGTTTCTTATTTACTTTATTTCTGGGGTAAAGAAATGGATTTATTGGGCATTTGGTTTGACACTTTTCTTTTCTAATCCATTTATTGCACAAACAGTAATAGGATGGTATGAAGTAGAACCTATTAAAATTGAAAAAGGGAAAAAGTATGATGGACTCATTATTTTAGGAGGTTTTATTTCTAATGTTAATGTAGACGGAGAAGAGAGAGCTGTTTTTAATGATGGCAACGACCGAATGATTCAGGCCTTTAATTTATATAAAGACAAAGTCTCCAACCGCATTATTTACACAGCAGGAAGAGATACTGTTTTTACAAAATTCCTTGCAGAGGCATTATTAGGAAAAGCATTTTTAATGAAATGTGGGGTACCAGATACCTGTATTTGGGCAGAATACAAATCCATCAATACCTTTGAAAATGCCTATTTAACAAAGGAAATGCTTGAAAAGAAAGATCCTAATTGGAAAAAAAAGGAATACCTACTTATCACCTCAGCATTTCATATGCGCAGAGCAATGGCATGTTTTGAAAAACAGGGATTTCATGTAACAGCCTATTCAACTGATTTGAGATCAAATAACAGTAAGTTGTCTGTAATGAATACCATTATGCCTACATATGGTGGATTTGAAATTTGGACTTTCTTATTAAAAGAATGGATTGGTTTAGTGGTGTATAAGATGAAAGGATATATTTAATCTTGAATTAAATTTTCTTCCATCTATACTGAATTTCAGATTTCTCGCATCACAAAAGCTACTAAATAAATAGAAGTTTAATTTGATTCTGAGATAATTATGTAAATTCTTCATGATAAATTAATAGTTTCTCGTATTTTTGCGCCCCGAAAGAAAAAGAGAAACAAATGAGCAACATCACATTTACAATGATTAAGCCGGATGCAGTAGCTAATGGACATACCGGAAAAATCATCGACCAAATTATCCAAGCTGGATTTAAAATTGTGGCTATGAAGTACATTCACCTGAGCAATGAAATGGCAGGTTCATTTTATGATGTACACAGAGAAAGACCATTCTTTAATGACTTAGTAGGCTTTATGACAAGTGGTCCTATTGTAGCAGCAGTATTAGAGAAAGACAATGCAGTTGCAGACTTCCGTAAATTAATCGGAGCAACAGATCCTACAAAAGCAGAAGCAGGAACCATCAGAAATTTATTTGCTAAATCAATTGATGCAAATGCAATTCACGGTTCAGATAGCGATGAAAACGCTGCTATTGAAGCAAGCTTTTTCTTCTCAGCATTTGAGAGATTCTAATCTAAGAATAGAGAATATTCCAATAAAAAAGGCGACCATATGTCGCCTTTTTTATTGGGTTAAATTGTTAGTTATTTAACAATCTTAAATTCTACTCGTCTGTTACGTTGACGACCTTCAGGAGTCTTATTATCTGCAATTGGCTTTTTGGAACCAAAACCAGTAGCCTTCATATTTGCGGCAGGAACGTTTTTAGAAACCAAGAATGATTTAACAGCATTTGCTCTGCTCTGACTTAATTTGAGGTTAGCAGCTGCGTTACCAACATTATCTGTATGACCATTGATTTCTAATTTATATAATGGCTTACTTATTAATAAAGTTGCAAGTTCTTCTAAACTATTCAGCGATTTCTCTGCAATTTTAGAAGTGCCTATCTCAAACTCAAGATTACTAAAGGCCTCATTGATTACCTTTTGCTCTTCAACAGTTAAAACTACTACATTCGGTTCAATTTTTGGACATCCATTATTTTCTGGTTTTCCTGCTTCAAGCGGACATAAATCTCTGTAATCAGGAATTGAATCACCATCTGTATCAGGGCAACCAGAATAAATAGCCAAACCAGCAATTGCCATGCAGCTATCTTTACTATTAATGATTCCATCTCCATCTGAATCTGGACAACCTTTAAACTTCATTAAACCTGGAACCGAAGGACAATCATCTCTTAAGTCTGGAACTGAATCTTTATCGGTATCAGGACAACCGCGGAGGTAACTTGGTCCTGATCTTTCTGGACACTCATCGTCTTTATCAAGCACACCATCACCATCTTTATCTGGACAGCCTCTGTTTTCTACTGCTCCTTTTATAGAAGGGCATAAATCGCGGTAATCTGCAACACCATCACCATCTGTATCTGGGCAACCGTGTAAAGTTGGATCTCCTTTTACGTTCACACATGAATCAGCTACATCTTTTACACCATCGCCATCAGCATCAGGACAACCTTTTGCAGATTTAGAACCTTTTACAGCAGGGCATTCATCTTCATGATCTGGAACCGTGTCTTTATCTGCATCAGGACAACCTTTCATTAAACGCGTTCCTGGAATCTTTTTGCATTTATCTTTTCTATCAGGAATTCCATCATTGTCTCTGTCGAATCTATTTCCAATATTGATATTTAGACCAAAGCGAGTATTGGTAAAATGACTTTTATCCCAGTTATAATTTCCTAGCATATTATCAGACATGGCATAAACAGCAAATGGACCAAGATTTAAAGCAAAACCAGCCCCAATATTCGAATATTGTTCACGGTAAATATTATAGTTCACTTTTAAATCAAGAATTTTCCAAATCCTTTGAGTAAAGGCAACTGAAGCACCAGGATAGAATTTCCCCTTCCACATTTCACCATAAGCCACCAAACCTAAAGTACCACTCTTGTAGAGATTATAGTTCATACCAAAGTAAAACTTAGGATTAAAACTTGAGGTATAACTTTGTGTCTTTTCTATTGGCTCAAATAATTTGCCGATTGAATCTCCTAAATTTTTGAAAGCTGAATCCATTTTAGAAGGATCATCTGTGAGTACACCTTCATAAGAAAAAGTAGCTTGACGCGAATAGTTCTTTCCGTCATACCAATTCATAACACCTAAATCTAAAACAGAACCTGATATGCTAAATTTGCTATTGGCTTTATAATTGAAACCTATATCGAAACTATAACCAGAACCAACTGGTTTGTTTAAATAATCGCTTGCAATTTTAATTTGATCTGCTTGTGTTGGCGCAACATTCAGTTGATCTATTCTATCAATTCCTGATGCTACTGCCTCATAGTTAGTTGAAGCATTCATTCGAATTGCGCCATTCTCACCACTATCTGTTAAAAGTGTAGTTTGGTTACGAACAACTTTGGTATGGTAAATACCAATATTGTACTTGGCACGTATTCCAATGCTTAACTTATCGCCAAAATCCCTTGAATAAGATGCATGTAGTGAAGTGATCGCACTCATTTCCACATCTAATTCACCAATGTTTACTGGTTTACCAAATACTTTTGAAGCACTTCCGTTACCATAGTAAACCAATCCTAAGATATCTTTTGGTAAACCAATATTGTGATTCAATGTATTTTGAATACCAAAAGAGAAATAATTTTTTCTAATTCTCAATCCAAAAAACAATGGATTAATTTGAGAATTTATTTGCATGTCTCTCAGGTGATATTTCGAATTAGACAGTAATTTATCAATGGTTGTTTCTTGAGTTTCATCCTTTCTGAAAATATCATACATGGTGATACCAGGAACATAAGCATGTCCGTAGAAATCAAGTAAACCTAAAGTGAACCCTTGTCGCGAAGGCAAAGCTGGATTCAATAAGTTACTTTGAGCAACGGAGTTAAAATTATAAAATGTTAAATTGGTTTGAGCCTCGGTAATCAAACTCAACAATAATATGGATACTAAAAATAATAGTCTTTTCATGATCTTAATTGCTTTAAGTTAAATTACTTCTTAAGTGGTTTATAATTCTTCAACTTAATTTTGGCACTAAGACCAATTTTTGATTTATAATCAGAGTAGATTTTGACTGCTTGGGTTCCATTTGCGTAGGTACTTATCTGAAATTTAAAAATCATCTTCGACAGATTATTTCTTTGAATTGCAGCTAAATTTTGACCAGACAACCTGATAGAGCTTACCGTTACAGTATTCTTAATAGTTCTACCATTGGCATCTGGAATTGCAGATTGTATAAATTTAGGAGTGGTGATAGAATCTTTGATTATACCATCTTTATCTGCAAAGAACATAAACAAGTTACCATCGAAAGGAATTCCATTATCCATTTTAACTATTAAATCTAGGTATTCAACATTAGAAGAATCGAAATCCTTACCTAAAAGAAAATTACCTAAACTTCCATCCGTTCTCACATCAAAAAATGGATTATCCATTGTATCTGAGAGCGTAAAATCACTTGTTTTTAAACTGAAAGGTAAATCCATTTCAAAACCAACTGTGATACCCGTATTGCGTTTAATAAAATCATTATTGCGATTAAATGCGCCTGAAGTATCAGGTGTAGCGCTTCCGCCAAAAGAAACTTTTGTAGGCGGTAATGAGATTAATTTGGGCAATTCAGAATTTGTTTTATCAAAAACAAAGGTACCATTTACATTACCCTGTGTTAAAGTGGTAGGATAAGGAATTGTAAAAGCTGGACCATTTAGTTTTTGTGTTGCTCCTTTTCCGCTGATACCATTCACATCTAAAGCAACAGTAATTGGAATACCAATTGAGTTATTGGTAATAATTTTCAATTTAGGGTCATCCAAATTAAATCCTTGATCAAAGTCTTTAAGCATATCTACATTGATCTCACTAGCATCAATAGGAATTGGTTTTTTACCAAGATTTCCTTCAATTACATCAAACTGAAAATTATCAAATGTAAAATTGGCATTTACAAAATCTGAAGAGTCGAATAATTTCAATTGGCCTGATGAAACCAAAGTAGGTTCAATAAGTACTTTGAGTTTATTATATGGTTGAGCATTATCTTGTGTTAAATCCATTTTCACACCACCAATATCAATAACTCCATTTTTAATTTCATTGTTTACTTCAATATTGATTGGAGCAAAAGGAGCACCATTTTTAGTAGCACCAGGAAGAGATATTTTTAAAACTAATTTCTCCTTAATCGTAGATTCTAATTGGTAGTTAATTTTACCAGTATAAAAAGAAGCCGATTTGATTTGAGCTGTTGGATCATCAGCTTTGATATCAATATTCATGGTTTGGGCATTCACCTGCGAACTTGGGAAAACGGCAAAACCTGAAGCTGATTTTAAATTACTTGTAGAGGCATCAACTACAATAGAATCATTTAAATTAACCAATACTGGTGATTGGCTTGCAAAAGACCTGAATTGAGGTAAACTATAACCTAAGCTATTACTCAAAGTGGCTCCCATTAAATTTAATGAATCCTTTTTATTTCCGCCGGGAGGTATATTGTTAAAAACTACTTGTCCAATTAAGCTTTGAAATGGAACCATGTTATAGAGATTCAACCTCACTACATCAATAGTTACAGGTAACCTATTTTTAAACTCCATCACTAAAAAGCCTTGAGCAAGAGTTACACTACTGAAGCTATTGTTCGAAAAAGGCAAAATAGTTACAGTATTGTTATTATCGCTAATTGCTGGGAAAATAGTTACTGTACCGTTTGCAGAATTAAGTGCATTTTTAGTTGCGGTATTAAAGTTCTGAGCCATATCCTGCAAGGTCCTTAAATCGGAGGTAAAAGTATTGTCTATGGCAATGGTCCCCAATTTTGAATTAGCCTCAACAGCTGGTAGTTCTGGCAATTTAACAAAACTATCTACAGGAAATGAAGCAATGGTATCATCTTTAAAAACAAAATGAATTAAACCTGTATTGTCGTAGATTATGTTTGAATCTTCCTTTAGAAGATCATTCATTTCTAAATCAATTACAGCAAGAGGAACAGCATATTCAGGACTAAGTGAAATTTCATTGAATTTATTCAAATCAAGATCTTTCTTACATCCTGCAAATAAAATATAGATACCCAATAGTATCAGTAAAGGTTTCTTCATAAATAAAGGTTAAAGGGTGAAAGTAGACTAAAAAACTTATTTAGAAATCAATAATGGTTGAATAAAAAACTCCTTACCATGTAGAATTTTTAACAGATATTGGCCATTTTCAATTGCAGACAAATCAAGATGAATTACTTGATTGCCTTTATCATATGAAGTAGTGCCGAAGTCATTAACTATTCTACCTTGTAAATCACAAACCGAGATTTCCAATTTACCTTTATGCAATAATTCCAATTCAATATTCAATTCATTGGCAGCAGGATTTGGAAACACATTGACATGGGTTGTTTTCAATAGTTTTTTGAAACCTGAAACTGCCGTAGTAGATTTCAAACCATAAGCAAATGAATCAACTTGGTAAGTATTTCCGAAATCACCAATATTGTAATCAAAAATCTCAACGCCATAGATTGTATTAGGCTCAAGATTAACTATGATGGCTTGGTCTGAATTACCATCATAAAAAGCAAAAGATCCATCAGCAAGAGAATCACCAAAGCCATATCTTGAATCTGCTCTATAATTCAAACCATTAGATGGTTTTGCACTTGGCAAACCTCCCTTTTTCACAAAACCCACTCTACCCTGTCCTAAACCACTTGTCCATTTTAGATATAGAGAATCACTACTTGCTCTTGTGAACATCAAAGCTCTTGAAGGATTGACCGGAGGCGTACCAGGAACTTTCATTCTTACATTAGCTTTCGCACTATTTGTACTCAAATAATTTATAGCAAAACCAGATCCATTGTATTCAAAAATTCCAAAATAATAAGTAGTACCTGGATTTAATCCTGTTACAGCAGCATTATTACCTGAACCAATGTAAACAACTTTTTCTGTTGAAGAAAAACCATATGACACCCCATTGAAGTTTCCGTCTGTATAATAAACTTCTCCATCCAAAGGAACATTCATTAAGTCGGCAGACTCCGATGCAATAATGATTCTAGCCTCACCATTTCCAGATGTCCAATTTAATTTTACTGAATTGGTTGTAATTTCAGAGAATGTGATATCAGTTGAGATATTAGTAGGCTCAGAAGCAAAATTAATAGTAGAAAAATTGGCTACTGCAGGATTATCCGCTTTAACTCTTGCGAAAGCATCAATTCCATTGTATTCGAATATTGCGAAATGATAAGTAGTACCTGCCTGTAAATTCATCAATTCTAAACTATCTCCGGCTCCATTATAGACAACAAAGTTATCTGAGCCTAAATCATACCCATTACCAAAAGACTCACTAGCAAATAAAGAGGTACTATCAGTTGGAATGGCATTTACAGCAGATCCTTGCTTTGCAACTACAATTCTTTTTGAACCATTTCCTTTCGTCCATGAAATCTTCATGGAAGAGGTTCTAATTTCCTTTGATTGAATAGAAGAAGCAGAAACTGTTGGTGGATTATAACCTGTTATTGTACTCTGAGAAGCACTTGCAACATTCGTATTATTATATTTAACATAAGACCCTATTCCATTGCCTTCATAAAGTGAAAAATAGTAATTGGTTCCAATATTTAATCCAGTTATATTAACGAAAGTATCTGCTGCATTAGAAATTACATAATTTCCAGAACCAATTGTTGAACCCAAACCAAAACTAGGAGAAGATGTATAGTCATTGCCATCAGATGGAGTTGCAGTAACAGCCTCACCTTGTCGTCCAACTAATAAACGTCTAGAACCATTTCCTTTGGTAAAATAAACAGTCATTGAAATGGGAGTAATATTAGCAAACTGAATATTTGATGCATTAATTGTAGGTGTTGAAACTTGCATGGCAATACTCGAGAAATTATTTCTTGAATTTGTATTAGTAAGTTTATAATCACCACAAACGAATAAATAATCATCAATAAATTTAACTTGCTTGATACCATTGAATTCTCCATTGAAATTCAATTCAACTAGACTTGAATTAGCGGCATGAAATGCTAGTAAACCTCCTGTATTTAAAGTACCAGTGTAAATGATATCACCATCAAATTCGATACTTGTACAAGCTGAATTCACTATAGGATTAAAATCCACAAAGATCTCAGCGGTTCCAGTATCAACTGCTGCTAAATAGTTTATTAACTGTGAACCAACTTGAGTAAATGCTCCTGCAGTATAAATCAAATTTTTATCCTGAACCACATCATAAACATCATCATTAAACATCGGATTCCATAAATCAAAAGCAGAAATATCATTTAAATTAAAGCGTACAATACCACGTCGTAAAGTATCATTAATTTGACTAAACTTTCCTGTTACATAAAGGTAATCACCATATGATTTAATATTCAATACCTCTCCATCAGCATTATTAGTCCAAGAATCTAATGAACCATCAACCAAAGAGATTTTTGCCAAGTTCTGACGTGCAGTTGAATTTACAAATGTGAAATTCCCACCAATAAAGGCAGTATTACCAAAAACCAAAATTTTATTTACAGTACCAGAAACATTCGACGTAATTGAAATGGGGTCACCATTAAGAGTATCAAGGATTGCAAATCCAGAACGATTTACAGTATTGATGGAAGTAAATTTCCCTCCACAAACAATATAATTTCCATAAATTTCAATTGACTTAACCTCATCATTAAAACTCGGTGCAAATGAAGTAATAGCACCTGTATTAAAATCTAAAGCAGCAAAATTCTGTCTTGCCACACCTCCAAAACTAGAGAAGTTCCCAGCAGCAACAATGGTGTCTGAATTGACTAAAATTGCAGAAACAGATTGATTAAACTTTGGAGATGATAATAAATTTCCATTTAAATCTATGCTTGCAAAATGAGAAACACCGCTATTGTCAATGATATCAAAATCACCACCTACAAATATTTTTGAATTATTCAAAACAAGTGATTTCACTTCTGCAGATGGGCTTGGATTAAAATTAGTTGGCAATCCCAATACTTTCTCGAATGCTGCAATGTTCATTCTAGTCTCAAAACCTACTGATGAAAACGAACCACCAACATAAATTGTACTAGAATTAAACTGAATAGCATTCACTGTACCATTGATATCTGGATTAATTGGTGCTACAGTATTAGTAAACATATTAATAGCAGCAAAGTTGTTTCTAGTAAATGTATCAACTGAACTAAAACTACCTCCCACATATAAATATCCACTGTCAAAGTTCAGACAATTTACAGTTCCATTTATTGAATTATTCAAAGACTGCAGGGTGCCTGATAAAACACTAATAGATGCTAAACCATTTCTAGTTTGATTCATCACCGTGCTAAAATTTCCACCAAAAATAACTTCGGCACCGGCCATTGCAAAGGCACGTACTTCTCCATCAGGATTTGGGCTTAAGGATAATACTTGGCCATTGTTGGTATTGATTGCTGCACAATTTGAGCGCTGTGTTGTTCCAACTTGATCGAAACTACCGCCAACTAAAAGTATGTTAGCAGTCATGTATAATGCTTTTACCGGACCATTAATTGGAATATTTAATGAGTTTAAAGTTCCATCAGGATTTAAAACCAATAAGTTCTTCCTTCCCATAGATTCAAATTCGCCTCCAATATAAACATGGCCTGCTTCATCTCTAACTAATGCGTGAACTGCACCTACAATTTTAACTTCAGAATTATATATAACATTATTCTGCGCATTGAACATGATTGCAGAACCAGTATTAGGACCTATATACGAAAACTTACCGCCTAAAAGGAGTTGATCGTTTCTTTTAATAACAGCATTTACTAAACCATCTGTTTCCCAAAATTTATTTTCAAGAGATTGGGCAATTGAATTCTGAAATGCGGAAAGTATGATGATAGCAAAAAGTAAAATTCTTTTCATAGTGCTTAGTTTAAAAATGAAATGGCATAATGCCATTTCATTTATTTTGAAATAATCAATTTTTGAGTTGAAAATGTGCCATCCATATCAATTTGAACAAAATAAATTCCCACTGATAGATTTTGCACATCAAGGCTTAAATAAGAATCATTTAATCCATTAACATCTCTAGTTAAAACGCTTGTTCCAGAAATATCTAAAATTTGCACCTTCACATTAGTCACACGAGAACCTAGATCTAAATTTAATTTTCCTGATGTAGGATTAGGCCACATTTTAACTTCTGGACTCAGTTTTGAAACTTTTACATTAGATTCTTCAACTAGAGAATTAGCTGCAGATTGGTTTTTAATTACATTAATTTCTGCACTGCTTAATGCTCTTCTATAAATTCTAACATCATCTAAAGAACCATTGAAAGAATAAACAGGTGATAATCTATCGGAATTAGTTACATGTCCAATATTCCAATGTGTTCCTAAGAAAGTTTCGGGTTCGAAGAAATTAGTTAAATAAGTTCGTCCTAATTCATTTCCATCTAAGTAAAATATCACCTCTATTCCTGCTTTATAAACAACTGCAATATGATGCCAAGTATTATCTTGGATAGGAACAGTTGAACTTTGATCAACTTGAATACTATTAGTACCCACAAATGAATAAGATAATACACCTATATCTGACAGTTGAATACTTCTATATTCAGTATCATCAAACGAAGTTGAGAAAATTGGTTTTGGAATATTTGAATTAGCAAAATTAGGTGCAGTTTTCAGCCAAGCTAAATATGTTGAAGTATTGGTAGTTGCAGTACCTCCAACATTAACAGGATCTACCTTTAGAACATCTGCAGTTGTTGTATTTTGTTGGAATAGGTAAGCTTTGTTTGCAGCACTGCTTCTGTCTGCAGTAGGATTGATATTTTGAGCGATACCATGGTTTCCATTACCTGAAGCATCTTGTGCATTACCATTCATTTTATACCAAGCAACCAAACCATTTGCTAAATCAGGTGCAACAACCAAAGTGAATTTATGAACAAAAATATCCCAATCACCAGCACTAGTTAAGTCTACATTTCCAAAAGAACCTTGTCCATTAAAGTAACCTGTAATAAAACTAGTATTAGTTGTAGCAGCAGTAATACCGCGTGCTTCATCGTCCAAGGTTCCTCCATTTTGATAAACAGTTTCGAAATCTCCAGTTGCAAAATCAACAGTTGCAACGAATATGTCGAGGTTTCCAAAACTACTTAAGCTATTGGTACCAAAATTCGCAGTTTCAGCAAAACTACCTGTAACAAATAGTTTATCACCATTGCTATTAACAGCAATACCTCGTCCAGCATCCTGACTAATTCCTCCGGCTTTTTTAGCCCAAACCGATGAACCAATTGAATTTACACGTCCTACCAAAACATCAGAATTACCTGAGCTTGTAAGGGTATTAGACCCAACAGTAATTGAATTAGAAAACTGACCAGTATAAACATAATCATTACCTGCCGTTGCGAGGGAGAATCCTATGTCAGCGCCTGTTCCTCCAAACCTATTAACCCAATTTAAATTACCATTATTTGCATTGTATTCAGCTAGGAAGATATCTGCCGAACCTGCACTATTCAAAATTGTTGAACTAAAGTCTGCTGTTAAATCAAATTGACCAATAATGGCCACATTAGATCCTTTAACACTAACCCCATACGCAAAATCATTACCTGTACCACCGCCAGATTTAGCCCAAATTAAATTGCCGGCTCCATCATATTTGGCAATTAGTGCATCTGTTCCACCTTGAGAAGTCATGGAAATTGTTGAACCAGGAAAAGTAATAGTCCCTCTAAAGTAACCTGCAATATAAATATCACCCACATTATCT
>JBMLPO010000157.1:0-1070 GCA_049242065.1 Bacteroidia bacterium | reverse complement strand
AGAACCTGCACCGCCAGAAACAAAAGAGAATGGTTTTCTTCTAAATTCCCAAGTAGATGCAAAAACGATATTCGACTTAGTAGGATGTATGGCAATATCTGAGCATCCTGTATTTTCATTGATGTACAAGATTTTTTCCCAGGTTTTTCCAGCATCTAAAGATTTATATAAACCTCTATGTACAGAAGATTTGAATAAAGGACCTGGCGCTGAAACATACACCACTTTTTTATCAGCAGGATCTAACAAAATTTTACTGATATGTTCTGTACTATCTAAGCCCAATTTTTGCCAATTGCTTCCGCCGTCTGTGGTCTTATATAAACCTGCACCAATAGACACAGAGTTGCGCATATTGCTTTCACCTGTGCCTGCATAAACTACTCGAGCATTTCCTGGTTCTATAGCTAATGCACCAATTGATTGATTGTACTTATCAAAAATGGGCGTGAATGATTGCCCACCGTTTTGACTTTTCCAAATACCACCACCCGCAGTGCCCACATATAAATTCAGTTGGGCATCAGCATATGCACCTTCAATTGCAGTGATTCTACCACTCATAGTAGATGGACCCAAAGCCCTTGCTCCCATCACCTGAAATTGTGCAGTATTGAAGGAAGGGACGTTTTGTGCATGCAATAGCATGCCTATGCCCGATAATAGGACAGCAAATAAAAATTTCATGTTTGGAATTATTTAGTTCCCAGAAAAAATGGTTTCGTCGATGGTAGGATTGATGGTTACTTTATTCGTTACCATCATCATCATGCCCATATCAGATTTGAAAGCCATTTTGATACCATTCTCCAATGTTTTGTAATCTAAATACTTAACAGACTGCTTCATTTCTTGGCCTTGCTGTTTAATGGTAGATTCTTCTTTGTAAATTAAATTGGTAACTAAATCAAAATAATAGGTTTTCTCATTACCATTCTTGGTAGTCATTTTAATTTTGTTGTAAGCAGTTCCTTCTTCTTCTTCTTTACCTAAAAATTCAACAGTAGAACCTTTCTCTTTGTAGTTTACAAACTCATCTTGAACGTCTAATTCATCCAATTTAGTTTTAA
>JBMLPO010000156.1:0-13537 GCA_049242065.1 Bacteroidia bacterium | reverse complement strand
TTTTATCTGCATTGGTAACAAAGTATGGAGATAAGTATCCACGATCGAATTGCATTCCTTCAACAGTTTTCACTTCTGTTTCTGTACCTTTTGCTTCTTCAACAGTGATAACACCTTCTTTACCAACTTTCGCCATAGCATCAGCAATTAATTTACCGATTACTTCATCGTTGTTAGCAGAAATGGTAGCAACTTGACGAATTTTTTCGTTGTCGTCGCCTACTTGTTGTGATTGGCTTTTTAAGCTTTCTACAACTGTATCAACAGCTTTATCGATACCACGTTTTAAGTCCATTGGATTTGCTCCAGCAGCAACGTTTTTCAAACCAGCTGAAACAATAGCTTGAGCTAAAACAGTAGCAGTAGTTGTTCCATCACCTGCAATATCAGCAGTTTTAGAAGCAACTTCTTTTACCATTTGAGCACCCATGTTTTCGATTGGGTCTTTTAATTCAATTTCTTTAGCAACAGAAACACCATCCTTAGTAACTGAAGGTGAACCGAATTTTTTGTCGATTACTACGTTACGACCTTTTGGGCCTAATGTAACTTTCACGGCATTAGCCAAAGCATCAACACCACGTTTTAAACCGTCACGTGCATCTACTCCGTAAGATATTTTCTTTGTCATAATTTTTAATAATTTGATGTGTTAATAAAATTAAACGATAGCGAAAATGTCTGATTCGCGCATGATCAAATAATCTTTACCTTCTATGCTGATTTCAGTTCCGGCATATTTTCCGTATAATACGGTATCTCCGGCTTTTACAGTTAAAGGCTCATCTTTTTTGCCATTACCAACAGCAACAACGGTTCCACGTTGTGGTTTTTCTTTTGCAGTGTCCGGGATGATGATACCACCCGCTGTTTTTTCTTCTGCAGTTGCAGGTTCTACCAGAACTCTGTCTGCTAATGGTTTTAAGCTAACTGACATATACTTTATTTAATTTAGTTTATTAATACATTTAGCTAATTAGCAAGAGCTATGCCATTTGAATAAGGCTGACATTTTTGCCTGATTTGTTGGGTTTGAAGGGAAAATCTGACGGAATTCTTGTCATTTTATCTATTTTTATCTGCCATACAACCACAGAAAAAAAAACTTTGACTTGAAGATAAGTGAGTGCTTATGCCTATTGATGAACATGACGTAATCCAAGGCTGTATAGAAGGAAAAAGAAGCAGCCAAAAGCAACTTTACGAGCATTTTGCCGGAAAGATGCTAGGAGTATGCATGCGTTATGCAAAAGATAGGGCAGAAGCTGAAGATATGTTACAGGAAGGTTTTTTAAAAGTTTTCCAAGGCATTTCAAAGTTTAAGGGGGAGGGGAGTTTCGAAGGCTGGGTTCGCAGGGTGATGGTGTATAATGCCATTAATCATTACAAACACAGAAGTCGGAAGTTTCAGGAAGATCTGGATAAGGAGGATATAGATGCCATATACCAAGATCATATTCTGGAAAAAATATCAGCCAAAGAAATATTGGCACTTGTGCAACATATGCCCGAAGGTTACAGACTTATCTTTAATCTTTACGCCATAGAAGGGTACACACACAAGGAAATTTCAGAACAATTGGGAATTGCAGTTGGCACTAGTAAATCTCAATACTCCAGAGCTAAGCAGTTTATGCAAGGTTTACTGGCAAAACACTATCAGATTTTAAATGAGCCTTTTGAAGAAGCAAAATAAGTTCGAAGAATCCATCAAAGCCAAACTGTCGGAATTGGAAACAAAACCTTCCGATTCTTTGTGGGCTAAAATGGAGAAAGAATTGGATACCGATTCTTTTGAACCTGCTTTGCGCCAAAAATTCGACGATTTTACCATTCCAGTTTCAGAAAATACTTGGAATTCTATAGAGGCTCAATTACCTCAAGAGAAGAATAGAAAACGTATTCTCTTGGTTTGGTTTGCAGGTATTTTTATTTCAGCTCTGAGTCTGGGAATTCTTATTAGCAGGTTTTATCTCCCATCCCAATCAAGTTCAAATGAATTGAGTTTACAAACTGATAAGAAACAAATTCAATCAAAATCACCGCTCAACAATCAAATAGAAGCTGAGGCAAATACTACTACCCAAGATCAAGCCTCAGTGAATGGAAATAGTTCTCTTACTCCTGAAATTTCAAATGTAGAAGTTGAATCCAATTCAGGAAACACCGCATCTGTTTTGAAGTCAAATAACGAACTTGATTCAGATGTTCATCATAATGTCACTGAACAGAAAACAAAAAGTTCATTCAATCGCCCCGCTTCAAATGTAGTTGCTAAGAATTCAGATTTAGGCTCGAAATAACTAAATCCAGAAGAAACCAAAATCAACAAAACTGAAATTGGTGATATAAATCAACCAAACACAACAAACACGCCGATTGGTCAAGAGCCTCCGCTTCATCCTCAAGCAAATTCTTTAAGTAATCAAGATGCGAATTCAAGTCCAAAAGTAACAGAAGGAAGGCTGCTAACAGAAGCAAAAGCGCCAGTTCAATTAGAGGATGTGCATATTAAGTTTGATAAAGATTCTATTGTAAGAGGTCAAGAAGTAAATGCAGAAAATTATACTGCTGAAGAAGACAAGCCTGGCAAATTTTCAATTACAGCCCTTGTTGGTGTTTACAGAACAGAGATGTTATTAACTAAACCAAGTAATAGCGTTTATGATCTGGATAAAGCATTTGATTTAAGAACTAAATTAGAAAGAGCTTCTGTTGATTGGTCAGGAGGATTTTTGTTGAATTACCATATACGTCCAAAATGGATGATTTCTTCTGGTGTACAAATCAGTAATTTCAAACAAGCTTTACATTATGATTTAGCAGATCCTGTTTCTGATACTTTTAACCAATTGCAATCACAAAACCTTTATTTACATCCTAGTGATTCCATTATCGAAGGCCATGTGAAGACATTGGTAAACAAATTTAGTTTTACAGAAATTCCAATTTGGGTTACCTATTCTATTCAAACTAATGGTTCAATTGGCTTTGATTTGATGTTGGGATATAGTTTTGCATTCCTTACCTCGGTAAATGCCTACATGCCTGATCCTGCTTGTGTAGGTTTATTAAATGTAAATGATAAAAATAGTTTTCCATTCTTAAAGGGAAGTTCATTTATCAATATAGCGCCTGCTGTTAATTATAAAATCAATCAAACTGTTCAATTGGGTGTGATGCCTCAGTTTAAACTTGGATTGAGTTCTGTAATTGATAATAAAAATTGGATTCAAGAAAAACCAATGGCTGTGGGTTTAAATTTTTACCTACGAAAAAGATTTTAATTTCTTAAATTTCGCTTAGCACATTTTATTGTTCAATTCGTTTAACTAAAAACTAAACGTATGAAAAGTCTGAATCCAAATTGGTTTTATTCGGGTTTGGCTGATGCTGAATACAAGAGGTATATTCTGCTAGCCTATTTACAGGATGTTCAGCGTTATTTTAACCAAACCAAATTGTATCCTCAATTAGCAGAGTTGGTTTTGCACTACCGCAATCTTCTTCAGTTTAAGCAAAAAGTTGATTTAAATGAAGCTGCCTTTCCAAAAGAGTTAATGGAGGCAGATTTGAAAAATTTTACCCTCAGCTACAAAAAATTAGTAGAAAATGATGCCATCATGGAATGTATCATGGAAGTGGTTGATTTTTCACTTCCGAAAGTAAAACAAGCCCTTGAGGAGGGAAAAGAGATTTTTGATTTTGTTGAGCAACAAATCAATTTGGAGCCATTTGGAATTATTCCTATTTATAAACATGAAGGCTATTTACTCATCAATTACTTAGAAGCGAAAGAGTGGAGAGTTTTTGAATATTCTATGAAGTTTTTTGATACACCAGATAAACAATTCAGGGCCATACATACCACCCAAGTTGAAGCTTTTCCTGTTTCATTAGTTTACAATAGAGAAAACGTAAAGCTTGAATTAATTAAAAAGAGAAAGAAATTACCTAATCCAGCAACATTTGCGGCTGAAAGCAGTTTTTCTTTTCCTTTAGAAGAGACGATTCTAGAAATTTCAAAACGAAAATTGGCAATGGTTTTAAGTAAATAAAAAAAGCCTGTTGGTTATCCAACAGGCTTTTTTTATTTAATATTTCTGGTTATTTAGCTTGCTCAGGACTTGCTGCTCCGGCAGGCTGTTGTTGTGCAGCACCGGCAGCAGGCTGTTGTTGAGCTGGAGCTGCTGGAACGGTTACGTTTTCAATATTTTCTTTAATTCTTGATTCATTTACATTTTCAGTACCAGCTTGACTTGGTCTGAAGAAATTTGAAGCCAATGAAAGAACAATTAAGGCAACTGCGAAAACCCAAGTTGCTTTTTCTATTACATCAGTACTTTTTTTAACACCCATAATTTGGCTTGGAGCAACAAAGTTAGCTGCAATTCCGCCTTTTGGGTTTTGAATCAATACAACGCCGATTAATAATACGGCTGCTACGATAATCAGGATAAGAATGAATGTTAACATAATCTAGTCTAAGTTATTACTGTTTCTGATTTGGTCTATCAGGGCTGCGAAATACGTCTTTTTGTCGGGATAAAGCAACACTAATTTTTCATAAGTTAAAATTGCTTTTTTGTACAATCCCTGCCTAACATATATTTGAGCCAAGGTTTCGCTCACCATTTCTTCGCTTTCTTCTGCGCTCTGGCGGGCCATATTTACTGGGCTGTAGAATTCTGCTTTGGGTCTGGTAATGACAGGATTTTCTCTTAAAAACTTGTCTAAAATCGACTCAACTTCAGGATCTTTTTTTACTTTTTGGATATTTTCCTCGCTATGCTTTTCCGGTTTTAATTCATAAACTTGATTAGGTACATGAACTTTAGGCTTCGCAATTTCATGAGTATTTGCATTGATTTTTAAGCTTTGCTCTTCAATTTCGGGTTCAATAGTTGTGGTTTCTTGAACAGCCTCAATAGCAGGTGTTGAGCTTTCATGACTTACCACTGTTTCTTCCTCTTCATCTCCAATAAAAATTGGGTCTGGTTCTGGAATTTCTAATTGATTGGCCAATTCTGCTTTTCCTTCTCCAAAGGTTAAATCAAAACCTTGTTGGAAGCTTTTATCAGAGAAAGATAGCTTCTTGTATACAACCGATAACAACTCATTCACTTCATGATTTTTCAAGCTTTCAAGTAATAAATTGTCGGCTTTTTTATCTCTGAAAGGGAAGGTAAATACTGGGTTGAATTGAACTACAGGTTCAATTATTTCTGGTTCTTCAATCTTTATATCTTCTAATTGAGGAACATCTTTTAATGCATCTAAAATTGAACTGCCTGTATCTTTAGTTTCGATGTTTAACTCAGAAATGGCTGGCTCTTGAGGGATGATTTCTTCAGGATTTGCTGCTTTGATTTCTTTAAGAGCCTCCTGTTCTTGTTTTGATTCCTCGAATTGAACTGCTTTTGCATTTACTTCATCCGTAATATTTGCAATCAATTGCTCATTAGCCTCATCTGCATAATCTTGGTGGAAATGAGATACGATAGGATCTTCTTCTTGAACAATATTTTTTATTTCAACCTCAGCATCTGGTGTTGTTTCTGTCTTAGATTCAATATTAATTTCTTCAATTGGAACCGTTGTGGGTTCTATTGGAAGCATTTGAATTTCCTCAACAGCCACCTCCTTTGTTTCAGCTTCTTCAGCTTTATTTTTACTTTCTAGCCATTTCAGAAAATCATCTGTTGATTGAGTGATGTATTCAACCTCTTTCTTCGGAGTTTCTTCTGTTGGTAATGGCTTTATTTCCGGCTCAATGGCTGCAATTACTGGAGTCTCAGTTGAAGAATCTTTCAATTCAGTAAGTAATTCAAAGTCTTCCTGAATGATAGGTTCTATTGGCTGAACAAAAGGATTTAAAACAAGTTCCTCAATTTTTTCTTCTGCTTTTTCAATCGGTACTTCCTCAATCGGAGTAACTAATGTAATTTCTGGCTTCTCTTCCTCAAGTGAACTGATATCAAAACCACTGAGAATATCATCCTCATCAGATTGAATGGTATGTATCTGCGTGTTTGGATTTACAAAACGAACCAATTTCCCAGTAGTTTCGATTAATTGAGGATTTTCTGGTTCATATGGCTTTTCGAGAACAGGCGCTGGTTTTAGAACGGGTTCAGGAATAATAAACCGTTCTGTCATTTGCGGGATCTCTTCTGTTTTTTCAGTAAACTGATTTTCAAGAATAGAGTCTTGCTTTTCCTCTGTTATTTCAATAATTGAATCCAGTTTTGATTCTGCTTGAACTTCAATTGATAATTCTGGATTCCTAACTTCAGTAGCTTTTACAGAAATTTCAGGTTTACTAATGATTTCCGTAGAATTGATTGTTTTCTTTTCAAAGGGTAAATCATGAACTAAATTATACAAAACCGAACGATCTCCTGCTTGAAGAGAAGCCAATTCTAGGTATTTGTCATATTCATAATGTTGTGAATTATGAAGGGCTTTTACAAGCAAGTTGTGACCCAAAGAAAAGTACGGAAACTCCTTAACAAGTTGCTTTAATGGCTCAACTTGTTCGCTTCCAAGACTTTTAGGGTCTTTAACTAGTTTTGTAAAATCGTATTTATTCAACCTTTTTTAAATTGAAGGGCAATATAAGGAATTTTCTTTTTTTGTGTGATTACCAATTGATAAAAGCCTTATTGAAAATATCTTGAACCAATCCGTCAGTAACCTTTACAATTAAACCTTGTTCAATGCTTGCAAAATTTTGTTGGGCATCAAAATCTGTGAAGTTGGTAAAAGTTTGACTAAAGTTTTTTGTTGGGTCCAATTTATTTTCGAAGGTAATTTCTACACTTACTGTTAAACGGTTGACAGCAGTAGTTTGGTTTCCTTGAATTGCAGATGGAGCTGTTTTATAATCAGTTATTTTTCCCGTGAAATGTAAATCTCCTTCTCCAGTGGTGAGCTTTAAACCTGTTTCATTTATAAACTTGGTTTTGATTTTTTCTGTGAGAACCTGACTTAATGTTGGTGCTACAATACTAGCATTGTTTACAATATAGTTAACACTAAATGTTTTGGCATCAGGTGGAATAGAGGCTCCACTGTGGGAATAAATTCCACATGAACTCAATAAACTAAAACTTACACCAATTAAAATGAAGAGACTTTTTCTCATGTTTCAAATTTAGAACAATCAGGCTTGAATAAGAAGATTAAAATCTGTTTGTATTGATTCGCTCAAAAATTCAGCCAAAGCAAAAAAAAAGCGCAGGGTGACTGCGCTTTTTTTAACAAAATTTAAAATTATATAGCTGTTTTTCTAACAGCTACAGCTGTTTTTAACCATTCATAGGTTACAGATTTTGGTCTTTCTAATGGAGTTCCTAAAGTGCGATCCCATAATAATGAAGCCATAACACCTAAAGCTCTTGAAACACCAAACAATACAGTATAAAAATCATATTCATTTAAACCATAATGTAGTAATAATGCACCTGAATGAGCATCTACATTCGGCCAAGGATTTTTAATTTTTCCAGTATTTTCAAGAATAGGAGGTGCTACTTCATAAATATTCCAAACAATATTTACCAATTCATCATCTGGCATATATGTTTTTGCAAATTCTTGTTGAGCTAAGAATCTTGGATCTGTTTTTCTTAGAACGGCATGACCGTAACCTGGAACAACTTTTCCTGCAGCAAGCGTTCTGTGGATATAATCAGCAATTTGTTCTTTGCTTGGATTCTGTCCGATTTCTTCTCTTAATTCTAATACCCATCTGATTACTTCTTGGTTAGCTAAACCGTGTAAAGGTCCAGCTAAACCATTCATAGCAGCAGCAAAAGACAAATAAGGATCACTTAAGGCTGAACCAACTAAATGGGTCGTATGCGCAGAAACGTTTCCACCTTCATGGTCTGCATGAATGGTTAAATACAAGCGCATTAATTTATAGAATTCATTCTCATTATAACCCAACATATGAGCAAAATTGGCTGCCCAATCTAAATTTGGGTCAGGAGCAATATGTTCGCCATTTTTGTAGGTTCTTCTGTAAATGTATGCAGCAATTCTTGGTAAACGAGCCAATAAATTACAAACATCTTCGTAAGTTGGATCCCAATAATCTTTTTTATTGATACCATCTCTATAAGCTTTTGCAAATAAAGAGTCAGTTTGCATGGCCATGATACCAATACTAAACTGGGTCATTGGATGCGTTGTAATTGGTAAAGCTTCAATGGCGGCAAAAACATGGGCAGGCACTTCTGATCTTTTTCTCCAATCCTCTTGAATTGCCAATACATCATCATAAGTTGGCATTTCACCAATCAACATCAAATGAAATAAACCTTCAGGAAGTGGCTCAGTTCCACCCGGAACTTTTGGAAGGAACTTTCTTAATTCTGGGATTGAATAACCTCTAAAACGGATTCCTTCGTTTGAGTCCAATAATGATGTTTCGGTTAATAAACCAATTACACCTTTCATTCCGGCATATACATCTTCTACCGTAAATGTTCCCAAAGCAACATTGGCGTTTTCTTTTACAAATTGCTTAATTTCAGCTGATAAAGGGAGTGCCTTGTCTGCGAATTTCTGTTTTAGATTTCCCATTTGAATAATTAATACGATTTCTACTTGCTATAAACCGCGCTAAATTAGTATTTGTTTCAGAACTAAAAAAAATAGTTGCGGAATTTCGCTTCCAGATTTCTTAGTGTTTTGTTAATTTGGTATATCGCGGTGATTCTAGAAATTCGATTCAGCTATTAAAAAATTGAGTTCTACCTCAGATTTTCAGCCATTTTCAAGAATTCTCTTATTTTTACCAACAAACCTATTTAAATGAGAAAAGCCTTATTTACAATTTTCATGATTCTTATCAATGCTTTGGGTATTGATTTATGGGCACAAAAAAGCACTGTGAATGGAATTGTATTGGATGGAAATACTTTGAAACCATTGAGCTTGGTTTCAGTAAGTGTAGGAAAGGATACAAAAACACTCACTGATAGCAATGGTATTTTCATTCTTCATCCAACAGGGGATAAAGTTAAAATGAGTTTTTCGCGAATTGGGTATAAAACTTATGAAGAACATTTTGCGCTTCTTCCAGGTGAAAAAAAAGAATTTCAAATTTTATTAGAGCCCTTTGCGAATCAATTGGATCAGATAGTTGTTGCCGCTTCGCGAAATGCCAGACAAATTTCAAGAGAGGTTAGTAGTTTAAATATTGTTCAACCCTATTTAATAAGTAATACCAATGCAAACGACTTATCAGATGTTCTCAACCGAGTGCCAGGTGTTACCGTTATTGATGGGCAACCTGCTATACGTGGCGGGGTAGGTTATTCCTATAATACAGGCAGTAGGGTTGCGGTTTTATTGGATGATATGCCAATTATGGGCGCAGATTTAGGTGATGTTAGATGGAATTTTTTACCCATAGAATCTGCCGAACAAATAGAAGTGATTAAAGGTTCAGCATCTGTTCTTTATGGTTCATCGGCTTTAAATGGTACAGTAAATGTGAGAACTGGATGGCCAACAGATAAGCCTGTAACTAAATTCTCATTCTACCAAGGAATTAACTCCAACCCAAGGAGAAAAGAAACCATTTGGTGGGACGCTTTTTCAAGTCCTTTTACTACAGGTTCGTTTTTTAGTCACAAACAAAAATTTGGCAAATTCGATTTGGTTTGGTGTGGTAATTTAAATGCAAATAGAAGTCATTTAATGGGTGGCGATAATTACCGCGCAAGAACCTATTTTAAAACCAGATATAGATACAATAAAAATTTGAGTTTTGGCATCAATGGTAATTTGATGTTTGAAAAATCAGGAAGGTTTTTTCTTTGGAACAACGCAGATAGTGGGGCTTTAAAGCCATTCAATAATTATATTGTTGAGGATTTTTATAGAATCTTTTCAATTGATCCTCATTTAGATTATACTTCGGGAAAACACGTACATGCTGTAAAGCTAAGGATGTATCAAATACATCGCTTTGTAGATCCAATAAAATTTCCAGGAAACAATGATGCAATTGCCAATTTGTATGCGCTTGATTATAATTATAAAACTTATATCAGGCCTGATTTATTTTTTACAGCAGGAACTTATAATTCAACTTTATGGGCTCAAGGCAATGTTTACAGAGGAACTTTTGCTGGAATTAGTTCAGCAGTTTATGCACAAGCTGAATATAGATTTAAACGATTTACTTTTTTAGCAGGAGCCCGTTATGAATTGAACGGATTGGATACCCTTTTTGAAACTACAGGTTTATTAAAAAGATTCGGAATCAATTATGAATTAGGTAAAAATACCTTTTTAAGGGCGAATTATTCTCAAGGTTATCGCTTCCCAACCATTGGAGAAAAATATGTGGAGGACCGGGTTTCCTCTATTAATATTTTCCCTAATCATTCTTTGGTATCTGAAAAAGGCTTTACTGCAGAAATTGGAATTAAACAAGGTTTGAAAATTGGTAATTTCTCTGCTCTTATCGACTTTGCCATTTTTAACCAAGAGTTTGATTCTATGATTGAATTTCAATTTGGACAATGGATCAATCCTTTTGAAAATCCACAAATTGATTTTTTTAGAACAATTGGATTTAAATCGCAAAATATTGGACAAACTAGAGCGGCAGGTTACGAAATCTCTGTGAGTGGAGAGGGTAGAATTGGTAAAGTACTCATTAGAACATTAGGAGGTTTTACTTATTCTATGCCAATGAATTTGAGTGTAAGTCCTGAGTATAAAAATTGGTCAAATTATGCCACTGCATTTTTCGAAAGTATGGGGACATTAGACAGTACTAAATACTTTGCATCTATGTTGGCTTATAGAAATAGAAAATTAGGTAAGTGGGATGTTGAATTAACCTATAAAAAAATCTCTATGGGTTACAATTGGCAATATTACAGTGTTTATGAAAAGACAGATGAATATGTTTTGTTATTGCCAGGAGTAAAAGATTTTTTTAGCAGAGTTGGAGCTGGTGATCATATTCACAATATCCGATTTGCTTATGTGATCAATGAGGTAGTTAGAATTAGTTTTCTGGTAAATAATTTAACCAATAAGGAATACGCTACACGACCAGGAAAAATGGACCCTCCACGATCATTTAATATTCAATTGAGAGCAGTATTTTAATTATGAAAAACAAACCATTACTAGTTTTATTCCTTACAATTTTTTTAGATCTGTTAGGGTTTGGAATTATTATCCCAGTATTCCCAATTATCTCAAAGGAATTGCATGCTAGTGCTATTCAAATTGGATTTATTGCTGGGATATATTCATTAATGAATTTTATTTTTTCTCCATTCTGGGGCACTTTGAGTGATAGAATAGGAAGAAGACCTGTTATGTTAATCAGTATTGCTTTAACAGTTTTGGCGTCTGTATTTTTTGCCTTCACCAATAGCTTATTGTTTTTAATATTATCAAGGGTTTTTGCAGGTATTGGGTCTGCAAACATCTCAGCTGCCCAAGCTTATATAGCGGATATTACTGCACCCGAAGAAAGAGCTAAAAACATGGGGTTTATTGGTGCAGCTTTTGGATTGGGATTTATTTTTGGCCCGCCAATTGGAGGCTTTTTAAAATCCATGAGTGGAACCGGAAGTGTGGAGTATGTAGGTTGGTTTAGCGCTATTTTAGGTTTGTTAAATTTACTATTGGCGTTTTTGTTTTTAAAGGAATCAATTCAAGAAAAGCAGAAGAACAAAGAGTTTAGTTTTAAACCCATTGCCAATTTAATTCAAGAATTCAAAAAACCTGTAATTAGAGAATTGATACTTTTTAATTTCATCTTCATTGTTGCCTTTGCAATGATGCAAATAACATCAACCATTTTTTGGGCTGAAAAATTTGGCTTCAACGAAAAACAAATAGGTTGGATATTTATGTATATAGGGGTTTTAAGTGCATTGATACAAGGAGGTTTGGTTGGGAAACTCAATAAATATTTCAACGAAAAACAATTACTAAATTATGGTACTTTATTTATGGTCATTGGATTGGCTACTCTGCCATTCACACCTGTAGATGTTTTTTGGTTACAATTGGTTTCCTTGTTTTTTATTGCTTTAGCGAATGGATTTTTATCACCAGCAATCTTAGCATTGATATCCAAGAATACCCCAGCGCATCAACAAGGACAAGTATTGGGTTCTAATCAATCTTTTGGCTCATTGGCAAGAGTAATTGGTCCTGCTTTAGGTGGATTGATGTATTCTTTAGATTGGGGTTTTCCATTCTGGGGAGGAGCCTTGCTTATGGGATTGTGCTTTTTTCTGATTAATGCGATTGGAAAATTTACGGAAGTGAAATTGTAAGACTACCCAAATAAAATGCTTTACACTTTCAAGTAAAACATATTAGATACTATAATGCTATAGCAAAAAGATTTTGATTCCTCATTTACCATGGGCTAAAGACACACGGCAATTGAGGAATCAACATAATTTTATAAAGGAATCAATTCTGTCTCCTCAATAAATAGGGCGATTACATACCATCAATAATTCTGAATGGAAGTTCTAGATTTCTAAACCCTATTTTTATTAATGCAAAAATTGACTTCCTACTTCGAACTTGCCAATGGAACCAGTTTAATCATTCCTATCCAATTCATGAATTTGATGACAGGATAAACAGGATCGAATTCCCACCATTTGAAAGCAAAATTGGGTCTAGCACCTGCATGGTGATGGTTGTTTTGAAACAGCTCACCTAACATTAAAAAATCAAAAATTAATGTGTTTTTTGAGTGGTCTTTTTCAGGATAATTTCTGTAACCATATTTATGTCCAGCCCAATTTACCACAGCACCTTGGATAGGTCCCATCAAGAAATGGATTGGTAAAAACAAAAACATCCACCACTCTGTAGCAAAGAAATAATAGAATATTACATAAGCCACTCCAAATCCAATTCTAGAAATCCAAGAATCAGCAATTCGATCAACTTTAGGATAAACAGGATAGTTTTTCAGGAACTTTTCTTCTACTTCCCAAGTGCCTGCTAAAACCCCATTATAAACTTTACGTGTATGCCACATCATACTAAAAACTTCTTTAAAGAAATGGGGTGTATGGGGATCTTTTTCTGTATCTGAATAGGCATGGTGCATTCTATGTAAAATGGCGTAAGCCCTCGCATTCAGATAAGATGAGCCTTGTAATACCCATGTATAAACATACCAGAATTTTTCCCAAAAAGGGTTCATGGTAAACATTTTGTGGGCTGAATATCTGTGTAGAAAGAAAGTTTGTCCGAAGAGTGATAAATACCAATGAAGGATGAGAAACAAAAATATAATCATGTAACTAATATGAATCACAAAAATAGGAAATCCATTTTGTATCAGAAAATTTAGTAACTAGATGCTTTCAATTCTTATAGTTTTCCTTCCCTGTATGCCAAACGTGTTTTTGCTTTTTGCATCATTCTTTCTATAATGAGTTTACTGATTCCTGGTGCAATACTTTTTGGGTCTGTTTGTTGAAAAAGTGCTTTTACTTTCAGTTCATTCACATCAATT
>JBMLPO010000155.1:0-7792 GCA_049242065.1 Bacteroidia bacterium | reverse complement strand
TGGATCTCCTTGACGACCTGCACGACCTCTTAACTGTCTATCAACCCTTCTGCTCTCATGACGCTCAGTTCCAATAATAGCCAAGCCACCTACTTCTCTTACTCCTTCTCCTAATTTGATATCAGTACCACGACCAGCCATATTCGTTGCAATAGTTACTGCACTTTTTTGACCTGCTTCTGCAACAATTTCTGCTTCGCGTTGGTGTTGTTTTGCGTTCAATACATTGTGTTTGATTTTACGCATGGTCAACATTCGGCTGAGTAATTCTGAAACTTCAACAGATGTTGTACCCACCAATACAGGTCTTCCTGCTTCAGTTAATTTAACAACATCATCTATCACTGCATTGAATTTCTCACGCTTGGTTTTGTAGATTACATCCTCTTCATCTTTTCTAGAGATGGCTCTGTTAGTAGGAATTTCAACTACATCCAATTTATAGATTTCCCAGAACTCACCAGCTTCTGTTGTTGCTGTACCGGTCATACCAGCTAATTTGTGGTACATTCTGAAAAAGTTCTGTAAAGTAATGGTAGCATAAGTTTGTGTAGCTGCTTCAACTTTTACATTCTCTTTCGCCTCAATTGCTTGGTGTAGTCCATCACTGTATCTTCTGCCATCTAAAACACGACCTGTTTGCTCATCAACAATTTTAACCTTGCCTTCTTGAATGATGTATTCCACATCTCGTTCAAACATGCAATAAGCTTTTAATAATTGGTTGATGGTATGAATTCTTTCTGATTTGATAGTGAAATCAAGCATCAGATGTTCTTTTTGTTTGGCTTTTTCTTCCTCACTCAAACTTGATTTTTCTATCTCAGCAATGGCAGAACCCACATCAGGAATGATAAAGAAATTGGGGTCTTCACCAGAACTAGTAATCAATTCAATACCCTTTTCTGTTAAATCAACTGAATTGATTTTTTCATCAATTACAAAATACAAATCAGCATCCACTTTGTGCATTTCTTTTTGCTGATCTTGTAAGTAATAGTTTTCTGTTTTTGTAAGTAACTGACGAGTTCCTTGTTCACTCAAGAATTTGATAATAGCTGTATTCTTAGGTAAACCTCTATAGGCTTGTAATAATTTGAATCCACCCTCTTTATCGTTACCTGCAGCAATCAATTTCTTGGCATCGGTTAATGCTGTATTGATATAAGCTTTTTGAGCATTTACTAGTTTTTCAATTCTTGGTTTTAATTGGTAGAATTGTTGGTCGTCACCTTTAGGGACAGGTCCGCTAATAATCAATGGAGTTCTGGCATCATCAATCAAAACTGAATCCACCTCATCCACCATGGCGTAATGGTGCTTGCGTTGCACCAACTCATCTAAGTTGCTGGCCATATTATCTCTTAGGTAATCAAAACCAAACTCGTTATTGGTACCATAAGTAATATCGGCTAAATACGCATTTCTTCTCGCAGCAGAATTAGGCTGATGGTAATCGATACAATCAACTCTTAATCCATGGAATTCAAATAAAGGGGCATTCCATTCGCAGTCACGACGAGCCAAGTAATCATTTACTGTTACAATATGAACTCCTCTTCCTGCTAAAGCATTCAAATAAGAAGGTAAGGTAGAAACCAAAGTTTTTCCTTCTCCTGTTGCCATTTCAGAAATACGTCCTTTGTGCAATACCATACCACCAATTAACTGAACATCGTAATGAATCATGTTCCAGGTAATCATAATGCCTGCAGCTTCCCACGAATTGCTCCAAATGGCCTTGTCGCCTTCAATGCTTACAGGTTTTTTAGGACGGGTACTCGCGCTCAAGGTTCTGTCCCAATCTGTAGCTTTTACTACCAATTGTTTGTTCTCACTCAAACGTCTTGCAGTTTCCTTTACCACTGCAAATGCATGAGGTAAAATATCATTTAGAATTTTTTCTAATTCCTCGTTTCTTTCTTTTTCTAGTTTCTCAACTTGTTTAAACAAGCCATCTTTCACATTCAAGTCTAATCCATCTTCTTGAGTCTGTGCTTTTATATCAGCAATGCTTTGGTCGATACTGCTCAATCCATCAGCAATAATTTTTTTGAATTCAGCTGTTTTCGCTCTCAATTCATCATCACTTAGCGAACTCAGTTTTTGGTATTCTGCTTTAATTTCTTCAACTATCGGATATAGTTCTTTTAAATCACGATCAGATTTGCTGCCAAAAATTTTTGTAAGGCTTTTAAAAATGTTTCCTATCATTTGTCTGTTCTTCTATTAAGTCTGCTTTTGGCAGGGCGGTAAAATTAAGCTTTTTAGTCTGAATCCCCTTGAAATTGAAGCAAAGTTATTGGCTTTTTTTATCCTGTTTTACAGGTACTTCCATTCTGTTCAGGAAAAATTTCCTAAATAGATTCCTCAATTGAATTACAAATCCTTTGTATCAGGAATAAAGCCATTCAGTGCCTAAGCGACAAATTGACCTTGATTTCAGCTTATTTTAAAGAAAAACATGACTTTAGGACATCAAAAAGATTTGGTTCAGCTTAATTGTCTGAATCGTTTTCTTTCTCCATTCTAAATCCCAATCTTTTAGCTGTTGGCATTCCGCTACTAAAACTCATAAAGTTTTTTTGTTCTATCGTAATAAAATTAATAGCATCGAGTGGGGGAGCCATTAAATCAAAATTTAGGCAAAACTTCATGGCTTCAGTAACCACATTGGCTAAATTTTCAGGTGTGATTTGATTCTTTGCAATATCATTATACAAAAAAGAGAGGGGCCTTTTTCCTTCAATAAAAAAATGTTTGTCTTTGTTTACAAACAATCGGCCTACCAAATAACCCATGTCGCCTTCGCGGTTGTATTTTATTGAATCAGCCAAGAAATTATACATTTGAATCATACCACAATATTCTCTTAAATGGTCTTCTTTTACATATGAACTCTGGTGAATAAAGTGATTCGATTCAAAGTCGAAAACATTGGTATGCATCATGAAAACCAAGGTGTCACCCGAAAATTTCAAATGGAACTCAAATTCAGATTTATCATAAAATTTCACCTCCACATTGGGGTCCTCTGCATACACTTCATTCGATAATTCAAAGCATATTTTCTTTACTACTTCTTTTAAGTCTGCAAAAACCTGTTTGCTTTGTCTAAACACCAATTGTTTAACAGATGACTTTTGTAATAAAGTCTTTTTAATGTCGCTTAAATGTTGGTCCATATTATAAATTGTTAGGATGGTTTACTTGCTAAAGGTTCTAATTGGGTTTTTGTTTGCCGTTTTTGCAGTTAACTTCTAAAATAATAAAAAGGAATCATTCATATACTATCTAGAATCAATTCAATACAATGTAATTTATAAAGTCTTCGTTATAAATGAAATTTAGCTTAAAAATGTAAAGAATGCCTAGCTTCACTTGATTGCTAATGCTGAATGATTATTTTTGATAAAATCGCTACCCTTTTCTATCATTAACACTATTTAATTAATAAATGAAAAAAGTCAACATCCTCTTCATTTTTCTGCTCACTATCATTGCAGGTAAAAATGTCTACTCCCAAAACCTCAATAAGCAATGGGAGGATTTTAAATCCAATAATATTTTGGATGCTATTGATGGCTTTAAAGAAGCCGCTAAATCTCCCCAACTCATGAATGAGGCCAACCTAGGTCTTACTTTATGTTATGCTCAAAACGAAAATTATGATGAAGCTTTTAATGCATTTCAGAAATTCTATGAAGTAGCTCCTAACCCTTATCCTTATGTGTATGCCTTATGGACAAACGGAATTATTTTTGATGGTTATGGAAAGAAAAATGAAACCAAATTAAAGTTCTTAAAAACAGTAATTGAAGATCCTAAAGCCAATGGAACCATTAAAGCCATGGCTCATTTTATGTTGGCCAAACATTACCAAGCATCCAATAAAATTCCTAAGTCATTAGAGGAGTTTGCGAAAATTGGAAACATCGAAAACTGGCAAATGCTTGGAACCTTCGATAATATTTCAGCTAGTGGTTACGATAAAAATTGGGGTGCACTTGAAAAGTCAGGTCCCAATGAAGAGTTTGTAAACTTTGCTGGTGCTAAAGTAAAATGGTTCAAGGTAAAACATATTAGAAATGATAAATGGACAGATTTTGCTTATCACTTCGAATCGGATAACAGCATTATGTATGCCCAAACTTGGGTGAATTCACCAGCAGATATGGAAGCATTTTTGTTCTCAGGTTGTTCTGGTTCAATGAAGATTTGGGTGAATGATAAATTAGTAACTGAAGTGGAAGAAGAAAGAAATTGTGATATGGATGTTTACACTTCAGGTATCAAATTAAATAAAGGATACAATAGAATATTGGTACAAATTGGCGAAAGTGAAGCGGGTAGTGCAAATTTCATGTTACGTATTTGTGATGAAAAGGCCAATCCTATTCCAGGTATCACTTCTACTAACGATAACCAAGCTTATTCCAAGGCAGTAGATTATACTGTAAAAACATCTCCATTTTTTGCAGAAAAGTTCTTTGAAGATGCTGTTAAATCAAAGCCTGATTTGTTGAATTATTTTATGTTGGCTGAAACTTATTTAAGAAATGATAAGCCTTACGAATCTAGGAAGGCCATGCAGATGGTGAGTAAGTTAGCTCCTCAGAATTGCTTGGTTGCGATTAAGCAAATTGAAGCCTATTCAAGAGACAATAACTATACTGATTTAACTAAAACACAAGAGAAGATTAAAACAGAGTTTCCTGAAAATATCTATGCTTTGCGTCTACGTATTGCAGAGGAAGAGAAGAAAGAAAATTATGATGAGGAGGAAAAATTAGTTGACCAAATGGCTAAGCTTTATGGCAATTCAAAATACATTGAGATGGTGCGTTTGGAATTATTAGCGAACAGAAAAAATTATGAGGAATTGATTCGTTATGCAAATGAATTGTATGCGAAATATCCAGATGATTATACTTTAATGATGATTCAGTATAATATTGTTCAGAGTACTAAAAAGAATCTTGCTTCAGCAAATGCTATCCTAATCAATTATCTCAAGAATAATCTAAATGACGATGTAGTAACCAGTGTTGCCAATAACTATTTTAAATTAGGAAGAGTGCAAGATGGTTTAAATATGTACCTCAAACGTGTAGAAAATTATCCATATGCAATCGGGTATTACAATGATTTGGCAGAATTGTACTTTGATCAACAAGCTTATGACCAAGCATTGAGTTGGCAAGAAAAAACCCGTGATATGGCTCCATTTCACGACTATTATTGGGATAAAATTGGTAAAATTCAAGAGGCTAGAAAAGATGAAGTAAGTGCATCCAATGCCTATAAGAACGCCATATACTATCAGCCTAATAATTATGATGCTAGAAAGCAATTAAGAAAACTCGAAAACAAAAAAGATTTATTTGAAGGATTTGATTGTCCAGATCCAGTGAAAGTTTTTAAAGCAGGACCAAAGTCTGAAGAATATCCTGAAGACAATTCTATCATTTTATTGAACAACCGTCAGCGTGTGGTTTACGCACAAGGTAGTTCAGAAGAAAAAGTGGAATTGATAGTGAAGATTTTTAATAAGAGTGGTATCGATAGATGGAAAGAATACTCTGTTGGTTATAACAGTTATTCGCAGCGATTAATTGTTGAGAAAGTTGAAGTGTTAAAGAAAGATGGCAGTAAGTTAAAAGCTGAAACCAACCACAATGATATGGTTTTCCCTAACCTTGAAGAAGGAGATGGTATTCATTTAATTTATAGAATTGAAAACTATGGTCATGGTAAATTGGCTTCGCATTTCTGGGATGAATTTAACTTCAATTATTTCTTCCCTGTGAAGAGTTGTAAATACACCATCATTGCTCCAAAAGATTTTGCATTCAAATACAAAGTTAGAAATATCAAAGTTGATGAGAAGATTGAAGATATGGACGACTTAAAGAGATATACTTGGTCTACTCAAGATTTAGCAGCATTTAAATCAGAACCCTATATGCCACCATTAGATGATGTAGGAGGAATTCTAGAAGTAAGTTCTATGCCTGATTGGAACTTTGTTGCTAATTGGTATTCTGACTTAGCATCAACTAAAGCCAAAGCAAAATTTGAAGTTAAAGAAACAGTTGCTGAGTTGTTTAAAGACAAAAACAATTTATCTGAATACGAAAAAGGTAAATTGATTTATCAATACATCGCAGATAATTTTAGATACAGCAATGTGCCTTTCTTACATAGTGCACATGTGCCACAAACCGCTTCAAGAACTATCAGCACACGTTTGGGTGATTGTAAAGATTTATCTACTTTGTTCGTGGCTATGTGTAAGGAAGTTGGATTGAAATCGAATTTGGTTTTGGTAGATACCAGAGACAATGGTGATTTTGATTTTACGCTTCCAACAATTGGCTTTAATCATTGTATTGCTCGTTTCTTTGCAGGTGGTAAAGACTATTATATTGAATTAACCAATTCTAAATTATCATTCGGTACTTTGCCTTCTTATTTATTGAACTCTTTGGCACTTAATATTCCAACCAAAACGGATAATACCACCAAAGATTTGATTCAATTACAATCTAATAATAGGGTATCAAATTCTATTTTCAGAGAAACCAAAGTGAAGTTTGAAATGAATGATATGATATTGGAAAGAAAGAATATCAGAACTGGTGGATATGCAAGTGGTTTCAGAAGTAATTATGCAGATATAGGCAGAGAGAAACAAGAAAAATCGATGACTGAATCGATATCATCTGACTTTAATAATCCTGTTAAATTGATTACGCTGAACATGCCTGATTTAGTTACTTTAGGTGATACAGTTAAATACACCTACAAATACAAAATCAGTAATGAATTAAAAGAAGTAATTGGAATTAAAATTTTGAATTTGCCATGGGCTGATGCTTATAATGGACTTGATTTTGTTTCATCTGATGAAAGAAAGTTTCCATTTAATGTTTGGGAATTTGATGGTGCAGATGAGTTAAAAGAAACCATTACATTAGAAATTCCAACAGGTAAGGCATTGGCTGAATTGCCTAAGAATGTAAGTTTAACTTGCCCTAACTATGATTATAGTTTAAGCTTTGTGGTATCACCAGGTAAAGTGGTGGTAACACGGAAAATTAAAATGAAAAAGGATGTAGTGCCAGTTACAGATTATGCAGTGTTTAAAGATTTCTGTATCAAAGTAGCAGAAGCAGACAGAAAACAAATTGGATTTAAATAATAGGAATACCTAAACAAAAATGCCATTCAGCAATGAATGGCATTTTTGTTTTATATCAATTTGATAAAGGTTGAATTAGTAAGCCTTAGCAAACAATACTCTTTGTGTTGAAGCTTTGCCTGAATAAACACAAACACCTTCTTCTAAGTGGTTATTCAAAGGAATACAACGTATTGTAGCCTTTGTTTCTTCTTTGATTTTTTGTTCTGTTTCTGAAGTACCATCCCAATGCGCAGAAACAAATCCTGTTTTGTTCTCGAGTACATCTTTGAACTCATCCCAATTGTTAACTGCTGTGATATGTTCAGTTCTATAGTCTAATGCTTTTTGAAATAAGTTATGTTGAATTTGCTCTAATAAGTGTTGGATTTTATGTACCAAATCTGTTTCAGCCATAACTTGTTTTTCTTTGGTATCTCTTCTCGCAACTTCCACTGTTCCATTTGCCACATCTCTTGGTCCAATTGCAATTCTAACAGGTACCCCTTTTAATTCGTATTCAGCAAATTTAAAACCAGGTGACTGATTGTCTCTTGCATCTAATTTAACCCTAATACCTGCAGCTTTTAATGCAGCAAAATAGGCATC
>JBMLPO010000154.1:0-6253 GCA_049242065.1 Bacteroidia bacterium | reverse complement strand
TAACCGCCACCAGATAATTTTTTGAATTTTACCAAGGCAAAATCTGGTTCAATACCAGTAGTATCGCAATCCATTACCAAACCAATGGTTCCAGTAGGAGCAATAACAGTTGCTTGCGCATTTCTATAACCGTACTCTTCACCCATTTGAACTGCTTTATCCCAATTGGTTGTAGCAGCAGTTAATAGATAATCAGGACAGTATTTTGGATCGATACCAATTGGTTTTACAGATAAACCTTCATAAGCATCGGTAGCATTGTAAGCAGCATAGCGGTGATTGCGCATAACACGCATCATGTGCTCTTTATTTTCTTCGAATTTAGCAAATGCACCTAAGTACTTAGCCATTTCTGCTGAGGTTTGGTATGCAACACCATTCAGAATAGCGGTGATGGCTCCACAAATTGCAAATGCTTTTGGTGAATCATAAGGAATACCAGCCACCATTAACATTGAACCTAAGTTTGCATAACCCAATCCCAAAGTTCTGTATTCATAAGAAAGTTGAGCCACTTCAGGAGCAGGGAACTGAGCCATAAGTACTGAAATTTCTAGAACTGTTGTCCAAACTCGTGTTGCTTGTTCAAAACCTTTTACATCAAAAACCAATGTTTCAGGATTGAAGAACTTCATCAAGTTTAAACTAGCTAGATTACATGCAGTATTATCAAGGAACATATATTCCGAGCAAGGATTAGAAGCATTGATTCTTCCGCCTTCTGGGCAAGTATGCCATTCATTGATGGTTGTATCGTATTGCACACCAGGATCTGCACAAGCCCAAGCAGCATCTGCAATCATATCCCACATTTCTTGAGCAGGAACCGACTTCATGGTTCTTCCATCTGTACGAGCTTTTAAATCCCAATCAGTGCCATTTTCAAGTGCCTTAAAGAATTCGTTTGGTATACGAACAGAGTTGTTTGAATTTTGACCAGAAACAGTTGCGTAAGCCTCTCCTTCATAGTCGCTAGGATAACCTGCAGCAATTAAGGCAGCAACCTTTTTCTCTTCATCTTTTTTCCAATTGATGAATTCAACAATTTCTGGATGGTCTAAATCCAAACAAACCATTTTTGCAGCTCTGCGTGTTGTACCACCAGATTTAATGGCACCTGCAGCGCGGTCACCAATTTTAAGGAAACTCATTAAGCCAGAAGAAGAACCTCCACCGCTTAATTTTTCTTGTGATCCACGAATTCTTGAGAAATTGGTTCCAACACCAGAACCATATTTAAATATTCTTGCTTCACGTACCCATAAGTCCATGATACCACCCTCGTTTACCAAATCATCATCAACAGATAAAATGAAACAAGCATGTGGTTGTGGTCTTTCGTAAGCAGAACTAGATCTTTCTAATTGACCTGTTTTAGGATTTACAAAGAAGTGCCCTTGAGGTTTACCTGTAATACCATAAGAACTGTGTAAGCCCGTATTGAACCATTGTGGCGAATTAGGTGCAGCATACTGACCCATGATCATGTAAACCAATTCGTCGTAGAAAATTTGAGCATCGTCACTACTATCGAAATAGTTGTAATCTTCACCCCATTTTCTCCAGCAATGAGCCATTCTATGTGCCACTTGCTTCAAGCTAGTTTCTCTACCCAAACTTCCGTCTGGCTGAGGAACACCTGCTTTTCTGAAATACTTTTGTGCAAGTACATCAGTTGCAACTTGGCTCCAGAAATTTGGAACTTCTACATCTTTCATTTCAAAAACCACGCTTCCATTCGGGTTTTTGATCACAGAAGTGCGGTAGTCGTATTCGAACATGTCGAATGGACTCACTCCATCTTTTGTAAAGTGGCGATCAAATCTCAATCCACTTTGTGTGTTGTTTTTTTTGCTGCGGCTCATGGGCAATGAGTTTGTTTTGTTGTTAATTTTTTATGAAAGTAATCTTTCGTTTTCTAGAGTTTGGGGGGCGGAATATCCATGAACAAGCTTTAAAAACATCCCTTAGAATGTTTGATTTTGTTCACTGCGGGTGTGTTGAGTAAAGGAGGGTCGAATCAAGGGTGAATGATTAATTGGCGAACCGGCAGATTAAGGAAATCCTGAATAATTGCAATCTCTAAAGAACTGGGACTACCAAATTGTTTTTATCTGGTAAAAAAACTCCTTAAAATTTTTAGGGGGTTTTTTATCCAAAAGTCCAACTCAAAAGAGGTTTTATCAAACTTCAATTTCAACACCCTCCTATGTGAATTTCCATTAAACCATATGGTACTAAGGTTTGCCTTGTTTATAACATAAGTTATTCACATTGCTTGCCTGATTCATGGCGGTTTTTAGCGAGTTAACAATTTGTTCATTTTCAGCTCCTTGTCTTGTTTTGGATACAGAATTGTTGATTTAGAGGCAGTTCATATGAATTGGTTTTATTTTGACTTGTAATTGCGATTTTTTTTCTCGATATGTATTTATTTTTTTAAAGTTCTAATTCTGATTTCAATTGGGTGCACGACCTAAAATTTAACTATCATCAATTAAATACGATTAAATTCAGTTAAAAATTGTTTATTTGTTCATTCAAGACTTTCAAAGTGAATCAACAGGTTTTACATCAGCTTCAGCAGAATAAACAAAAGAAATTAGCAGTACTCATCGACCCAGATAGTTTGAGTGGGATCGATGCGGTTTCAATAGTTATTAATCATTGTAATCAGGCTGGTGTAGATTTGATCTTGGTTGGTGGAAGTTTAATCACCAATGGTTTTTGGAACGCTTGTGTTAGTGAGATAAAGAAACTGACTTCTATACCAGTCGTTTTGTTTCCAGGAAATTTAATGCAAACGCATGATGAAGCAGATGCCATTTTGTTTTTGAGTATGATTTCTGGCCGTAATCCTGATTTGTTGATTGGAAAGCATGTACTAGCTGCTCCAGGTTTAAAGAAATCGGGTGTGGAGGTAATTCCCACTGCTTATATGATTGTAGATGGAGGAAAGATAACCAGTGTGATGTATATGAGTAATACAACACCAATTCCTCACGACAAAAATAATATTGCGGTATGCACTGCTATGGCTGGAGAAATGTTAGGTTTAAAAGTGATTTACATGGATGCAGGGAGTGGCGCTAATCATCCTATTTCTAAAGAAATGGTGAAGGATGTTAAAAGTGCAGTTGACTTGCCAGTATTTGTTGGAGGAGGTATTAGAACTGCAGAACAAGCCGTTGAAATTTGTCAAGCTGGAGCAGATGTGGTGGTGGTTGGAAATGCGATAGAAAGTAATCCAAGTTTGGTTTATGAACTTTGCAAATCGGTGCATGCTCTCAACGCTGAGGCACTTGCAAAATAAAAATAGCTGCCAATTTCATTAGCAGCTATTCCCAAAAAAATAGTCATCTTATAAAGAGTCGTCTTCAATTACAGTTCCTGTAGAATCCATTAAAGCATTGATAGCTTGTTCTAAGGAATCCATAGCTGCTTGGTCTTTTTTTAGTTGATCTTCAACAGCAGTTTCTTCTGTTTTATCTAATTTAGGCTCATCTCCACAAGAAATACTGAATAGGCCTAAAACAAGCATTGAGGCAAAAAGAACTTTTTTCATATAATTAAAATTATTGTTTTGATTAAGAACCTTAAAATGTGTGATTGAATATAAATCCTACATCCAAATATAAGATTCTCATCAAAAAAAATCCTGCAACAGGTTATTTTTTATTTCAAGTTTATCTGAGTACAAAATTTTGACCCAAGTAAACTTTTCTTACCATTTCATCATCGGCTAGTTCTTGGGCTGTTCCAGCTTTTAAAATTTTACCTTCAAACAATAGATAGGCTCTGTCAACAATAGATAGAGTTTCATGTACATTGTGGTCGGTAATGAGAATGCCAATATTTTTATGTTTGAGTTTGGCTACAATTTGCTGAATATCTTCAACTGCAATTGGATCGATACCTGCAAAAGGTTCATCAAGTAAAATGAATTTAGGACTTACAGCCAAAGCGCGTGCAATTTCTGTTCTTCTTCTTTCACCTCCACTTAATACATTACCCATGCTTTTTCTAACACGATTCAAACCAAACTCTTCCATCAATGATTCAAGTTTATCAGCTTGTTCTGCCTTACTTAATTCAGTCATCTCAAGCACAGCCTTGATATTATCTTCAACAGATAAGGTTCTGAAAATAGAAGCCTCTTGTGCCAAGTAACCAAGACCTTTTTGGGCTCTTCTGTACATTGGAAGGTTGGTTATTTCTTCATTCTCTAGGTAAACTTTTCCTTCATCTGGTTTAATCAAACCAACTGTCATGTAAAAGGTAGTAGTTTTACCGGCTCCATTAGGTCCTAATAAGCCCACACATTCGCCTTGCTCAACCTCAATAGAAACATTGTTTACTACTGTTCTTTTTTTGTATCTCTTAACAAGGTTTTCACTACGTAACTTCATGATGGTAATTTTATCTGAGGATATGCAAGAATGATACCATTAATAGGCTCTTCCTGTTTTACCTTCCATATAATTAATAAATGCCTTATTCACAACTTTGGTTCCTCCTGGGGTTGGATAGTTTCCGCTGAAATACCAATCTCCACTATGATTTGGGCAAGCTTGGTGCAAACCTTCCAATGTTTGATAGATAACATCTACTTCAGCATGGATATCATCTGGAGTAACTATTTGAGCAATTTTCTTACTGATTTCATCATCTGTAAAATGTGCATATAAGCTTTGAACATGGTTGAGCATTTCCTCTTTTGGTAGGTTCTCTTGAGCTTTACAAAGTTGGTATACTTCATCCAGTCTGTGAGCTAGTTTCTTTTCTTTTAATAAAGCTACCATGGCTTGAAATGCAACAAAATCATTCATTCTACTCATATCAATTCCATAACAATCAGGGTATCGAATTTGAGGTGATGACGATACAATAATGATTTTCTTTGGATGTAATCTATCTAAAATTCTAAGGATACTTGTTTTAAGGGTGGTACCTCTCACAATAGAGTCATCTATTACTACTAAAGTATCGGTGTTATTATTAATGATTCCATAGGTTACATCATACACATGCGCAACCATATCTTCTCTATGCGCATCATCGGTGATAAAGGTTCTTAATTTGGCATCTTTAACCGCAAGACGCTCTCTACGTGGACGAAGTGCAAGAATTTCTTTTAATTTATCTGAGTCCAATTCAGCACCCAATTTTTTAATTTCACTTACTTTCCAGGTATCTAATAAATCACTTACACCGTCTAGCATGCCATAAAAAGCAACAGCAGCAGTATTAGGGATATAAGAGAAGACAGTATTTTTAAAATCATAATTCACTGCTTCCATAATTTTTGGTCCAAGTAAATATCCCAGTTGTTTTCGTTCTTTATAAATCTCGCGGTCATTACCTCTAGAAAAGTAAATGCGTTCGAACGAACAAGATTTTTTTTCACCCGCTGGAATGATATTAATTTCTTCTACTTTACCAGATTTATACATCACCAAGGCATTACCAGGTCCTAGTTCCTTTACATCCTTATAAGCAATGTTAAAGCCAGTCATAATTGCTGGTTTTTCACTTGTTATTACACAAATTTCATCATTCATATAATAGAAACAAGGCCTTATGCCATTAGGGTCTCTTACCACAAATGCATCACCATGACCAACCATACCAGCCATTACATAACCTCCATCTGCATCACGTAATGAGCGTTTTAGAATGGTTTCAATATTAGTATTGTCAGCAATTAGTTGAGTTATTTCTTGGTTGCTATGACCTTCCAGTTTATAACGGGTAAAATTTCTTTGAACATCTTCATCCAAAAAATGCCCCATTTTTTCTAACATGGTAACTGTATCGGCTTTTTCTCTAGGATGTTGACCTAATTCAATTAATAAATCAAATAACTCATCAACATTGGTAAGATTAAAATTTCCGGCAAGCATCAAATTTCTGCTCATCCAATTATTTTCTCTAATAAAAGGATGGCATAAATCTTTGCTATTACCACCATGGGTTCCGTATCTAAGGTGACCTAAATACAATTCACCAACAAAAGGAGCATGTTTTTTTAAATAATCTGCATCTTTTGTTTGAGAAGAACTTCCTGATTTTGAGATTTTAGAAGAAACTTTATCAAAAATTTCAGCAATTGCACCGCTGCCATTGGCTCTTTGTCTAAAGATGTAGTTTTCGCCTGGTTCTGGGTCAAATTTTATTACCCCAAGACCTGCGCCGTCTTGACCTCTGTTGTGTTGTTTTTCCATCAACAGGTACAATTTTTTCAAGCCGTAAA
>JBMLPO010000153.1:0-1321 GCA_049242065.1 Bacteroidia bacterium | reverse complement strand
CAAGGGCGTGAGGTTGTAGCGGTGCGATGCAGTAAGCTTGCCCATTTTTTGTGCCCCTACCCTACCTAAAACTTTAGCATCATTCTTAAATTCACCCTTCTATTGGTGAGGTAATTAGGAACAGCAAATCGGTTTGCTTCTACATCTTCAATCCAGATATAACTAATGGTATTGTTCACCCCTAGCAGGTTAAATATTTCCAAACCAATCCAAGCGGATTGAATATTTCTTTTCCAAAAAGTATCTCTCTTTTTTAAGCCCTCAGGAATTAAAACCTTATTGAAACCAATATCAACCCTTCTATAACTTGGAATTCTGTTCAAATCATTGTTTCTGTTTTGATCGGGAACACCAAAAGGAAAGCCAGTTCCATAAACCAAGTTCAAATTCATTCTATAATGTTTGTTTCCTCTTAAATAATCTTGGAAGAAGATGGCGAATGTTACGCGTTGGTCTGTAAGTCTTGGAATATAAACTGCAGGTACCTCATTGCCCTGAATATCTTTCTGACCTGTGATTTTTTCTTGGGTTTTCATTACACTCAAACTAGCCCAACTTTCGGCCCCTTTAACAAATTCTCCATTCACTCTTAAATCTAATCCGCCAGCATAACCATTGCTATTGTTATTGGCCATATACCTAATACGAACATTGTCTATTTCATAAGGAATCAGGTTTTCGAGTTGTTTGTAATAGGCCTCTGCAACAAACTTAAATGGACGTCCCCAAGCCTTGAAATTCATATCACCACCCAATACATAATGTATGGCTTTTTGTGCTTTGATATTGGGATTCAATTCCCCTTTGAAATTACGTAATTCTCTATAAAATGGAGGTTGGTAGTACCAACCAAAAGCCGCCTTTATTAACCAATCCTTCTTAGGTTTTGCATTTTTATCTGAGCCTAAAATTTGTCTATTGTATTTCCTATTAGGCTCAAAAGACAATTGAAATCTTGGGCTGATTACCGCCTCATTATTAAAACTCCAATAATTTGCTCTGATACCATAGGTAAATTCAACATGATAATCCTTGTTTAACAACTGCGAGTTTTGAATATAACCATTGATTCTATATGAACTTAAACCCAGTTTGGTACTTAAAAATGAATTCAATTCAAACAAGGAATCGCCAACCAAAGGAGGTCTTGAAAACCCCGAGGAATCATCATAATACCATTCATGAAGTTTATCTTGGATTTTTTCAGTTTGAAAAAAAGCACCCCATTGTATTTGGTTTTTACCTTTAGTTAAATATCCGCGATGACCAATATTATTAACCGTTGCAGTAATTTTATTCCTCGCATTGTTAATGAAATATC
>JBMLPO010000152.1:1460-5423 GCA_049242065.1 Bacteroidia bacterium | reverse complement strand
TCCAGTTTGGGTTTTGTTATTGATTTTATCTTGATAATTGTCTCTGTTTTTATTGTGATTTATTTTGGCATTTAAATTTGAATTCATTTTTAGGTTCCACTTTTTAATCGAGAAATAATAATAGATGTAAGTACTCATAGATTTATTTCCATCTACATTAATTGTTTGATAAACCCTCCTACCCTTTTCATCTACATAATTATTACTTGAAAAATCATTGTCGGTAAAGTTAAAATTCATATTAGCAAATACACCTCTACCAGTAATGGGTTTAAAGGCATTATACCTAAGAGAAAATTGGTGCTCGAAACTTTGTTTTAAAGCAGTATTACCAATAGAAACATTCAAAGGATTGCTGTTATCTCTTAATGGTTGCAGTTGCTGAATGCTAGGTTGGTTGGTTCTTCCATTATAGTTAAATCCGAATGAAGCAGTTGAATTGATTTTATAATTTAATCCTGCTGAAGGGAAGTAATTGGTAAAAGGTCTATTGAATGAAGAATCATTTAACAAATCAGATTGCTTCATAATGGTATGAGCCATGCGTGCACCAAAAGAAAAATTTAATTTCTTAGTCACTCTTCTAAAAGTTAATCCGCCAGAATGTGCCCATACATCGTATTTAAAATCACTACTTAATGAATCTACAAAACTGCTGTATGATTCTGCAGACTTACCAAAAGTGCTTCTTTTAGCGGCACTATTGGTATTGTTTAAATTATAATCAGTCACCAAAAACCATATTTTAGATAAAGGTTCTGTATAGGCAATTTTAGTTCCCCAAGTTGATGAACCTGACTTATTGATTTTCTGCTGATCGATGGTATCTGTGGTTAGCAAAGTATTATTAGCTTGGTAAAAATTACTAACAGATCTAAGGAATCCATCACCCTCATTCGTATTATAATTTTGATTGATTGTTGCATTAAAACTTCTACCCAATGTTTTGAATTTCCTATTCAAGGATATGGTTGTTTCAATCTTGGTATTTTGTGAAGAAGAGGTTTGTGTTCTGATATTGCTATTTACTCTTTGTTCATTTTCATTGAGATTTTCAGATGTAAAATCAGAGAATCCTGTTGATTGCCCTTGTCTTACATTCATTTTAACTTTAATGATTGTTAAAGAATCAGGTCTTGCTTCAAAAGTTCCGGAACCTTTAGTTGCGTTTTTAAAATTTCTGAAGTAATTATTTTGCCTATCAAAATAGGTTGTATCGGGAAGAATGTATTGAGTAAAAGTATTGTTGTTACCATCCACATTCATTTCTCTATGTGTTATATTTAAGTTCAGCGAGTTTTTGTTCTCTTTGTATTTATCGGAATAATGACCACCTAAATACCAAGTTCTTGGTATCCCTTTTCCATCAAAATCTACATCACCATCTTCACTATAATAATAGGAATACATTGCACCCGATTCCTCATCATAAGTTACATTGTCATCACCACCAGAATAGGCATTTTGGTCTTCCCAATTTAAATTGGTTTTATTGGTATTACTGGTAGCACCAAAAACAGCAAGTTTTCTTTTGTTTTTAAAAGAGTTAAACATCGCCTCGCCTTCATATCTATTTTTCTCTTCCACCTTGGTACCAAGTCCAGCATTCACTTTTCCAAAATATCCTTTCTTAGCATCCTCTTTTAATTTTAAATTGATGGTTTTATTTTTCTCTCCATCATCCACACCGGTTTGTATAGCAGTTTCACTTTTTTTATCGAATACCTGCACACTTTCAACACTCTCTGCTTTGATGTTTCTTGTTGCAACAGTTGGGTCATCTCCAAAAAATTCTTCACCATCCACTAATACCTTATTAACTGTTTCTCCTTGTGCTGTTATCTTTCCATTTTTATCAACCTGAATACCGGGTAATTTTTTCAACAAGTCTTCAACAGAAGCATCTTTCTTTACATTAAAACTATCTGCTAAAAATTCGGTGGTATCACCCTTAATTCTGATGGCATCTAATTTTTCTCTAATAATTACCTCTCTTAACAAATTAGCTTTTGCAATAAGTGGAATATTACCGAGGTCTTTGCTTTCATTTTCATTTAATAAAATTTCTTCTTCATAATCTGCAAAACCTGGTCTGGTGATACGAATAAAATACGTATCAGCTGGGACTTGGTTAAACTGAAATTTATTTTGTTGATCAGCCCATTTATGTTGAATTAAAGTGGAGTCTTTTAATCTCACTAATGAGACAGAAGAATAGGCAAGTGCTTTAAAGTTTGTTGTATCACTTAAAACTCCCTTCACAGAAGATTGTGAATAGGAATCAAGAGCACAAATAAGAATAACTAAAAACAATAGCTTTTGTATGTGATGGGTCATGTTTTTTGTTTTATAGGTCGAAATACCTAGGAGGTTTAAAAACGACTCTAAATTGTTTTAATTATTCAAGAATGACAAAAAAATTACATTAGCGGTAAATCGATTGGGTGTTATCCATAAAAAAAGGGAGCAGAATCAAGTCCAGCTCCCTTTTATTATGATTGATTAAGAATTAGCCTACTACCCAAGTTTCTTTTCCTGCGATTAATTTATCTAAATCGGCAACAGGATTTTTTGCTTTAACTTGATCCACTTGTTCATTGAATAAATCCTCAAATGAACGTCTTGCTGAATTCACATAGAATACACCAAAAGGACGCGGGAAGTGACCTTCAATTGCAGGATCATCATAGAACCTTGAAATGATTGTAGCTTTCACTAAATCTGTTTCATCATGAATCCATAAATCGTTTACGGAAGCATCGTTTAAATCAACGATAACAGGTTTGAATCCATCTAATTTGATTCCCTTATCTGCATTCTCTCCAAACACCAATGGTTTTCCATGTTCCATCATCAGAGTCTGTTGTTTCTTTGATGATTTTTCAGTGAAGATTTCAAAGGCACCATCATTGAACACATTACAATTTTGATAAATTTCTAATAAGGAAGTTCCTTTGTGCTCATAAGATCTTTTGATCATTGCCTGCAAGTGTTTAGGATCACGATCCATGCTTCTTGCCACAAATGTTGCATCAGCACCTAAACTCAAAGCAATAGGATTAAATGAATAATCAACACTACCATAAGGAGTAGATTTTGTTACTTTTCCTTGTTCTGAAGTAGGCGAATATTGACCTTTTGTTAAACCATAAATTTGGTTATTAAACAAAAGAATATTCAAATCAGGATTTCTTCTTAAAGTATGGATAAAATGATTACCTCCAATCGACATAGAATCGCCATCACCAGAAACAACCCAAACACTTAAATCAGGCCTTGTTGCTTTTAGTCCAGTTGCTATAGCCATGGCACGACCATGAATAGAGTGCATGCCAAAAGTATCCATATAATATGGGAAACGAGAGGAACATCCGATACCGGATATAAAAGCAAAATCCTCTTTTTTAACGCCCAATTCAGGTAAAACAGTTTGAACTTGTTTTAATATAGAATAATCACCACAACCTGGACACCATCTTACTTCCTGATCAGAAGCGAAGTCTTTTGATGTCAATTTATTTTCTACCATTTCCATTTTTCTTTTTAATTAATAATTGAATAAAACGTGATGATTAAATTAAGATAAGATTTCTTTGATTTTGTTAACTACCTCATTTGCCATGAAAGGTTGACCTTGAATTTTGTTGTAAGGAATGGCATCAACAAAGTATTTATCTCTGATAATTTTTACTAACTGACCATTGTTTAATTCTGGCACTACAACAGTTTTATAGTTAGCTAAAATTTCACCTAAGTTTTTAGGGAAAGGACTTAAATATCTTACATGCGCATGAGCAACCTTGTAACCTTCTTCTAATAGTTTACCAGTAGCAGTTTTCAAAGCACCATAAGTACCACCCCATCCGAGAATCAACAAATCACCCTTTTCAAATCCACTATCGATGGTTTGATCAGGAATATAATTAGCAACCAAATCAACCTTTTCTTGACGAAGTTTCACCA
>JBMLPO010000152.1:0-1450 GCA_049242065.1 Bacteroidia bacterium | reverse complement strand
AATTCGTGGTTAGCTGCATCATAAGAAATATTACCCGTAATGTTTTGTTTTTCGATACCACCAATGCGATGTTCTAAGCCTTTGGTTCCTGGAATAGCCCATGGACGAGCTAATTTCTCATCTCTTTGATAAGGCATGAATTTATCATCACCCTCTGCTTTTTCTTTTGCAAAAGAAACATGAATATCTTTTAAATCAGCCTGAGTTGGGAACTTCCATGGCTCTGAGCCATTTGCAATATAACCATCACTTAAAAAGAAAACAGGGATCATGTGATTCAATGCAATGCTACAAGCCTCATATGCAAGATTGAAACAATCTGAAGGAGATTGAGCTGCAACTACCACAACAGGGCACTCACCATTTCTACCATACATAGATTGTAATAAATCTGCCTGTTCGGTTTTAGTTGGTAAACCAGTACTTGGACCAGCTCTTTGAACATTCACCACCACAATTGGCATTTCCAACATGGTAGCTAAACCAATAGCCTCTGTTTTTAAAGCAATACCAGGACCAGATGAACCCGTTACTGCCAAACTACCACCAAATGCAGCACCAATTGCAGAACAAATACCTGCAATTTCATCTTCAGCTTGATAAGTTTTGATATCAAAATGTTTATGTTTTGATAACTCATGTAAAACATCCGAAGCAGGGGTAATTGGATAAGTACCATAGAATAATGACAGGCCAGATTTTTGTGCAGCAGCTATTAAACCTAATGCTGTAGCTTCATTACCCATCACACTTCTATAAATACCAGGTTGCATTTTAGCAGGAGCTACTTTGAAACGATTGGCAAACATTTCGGTTGTTTCACCATAACTCCAACCAGCTTGAAGTACTTTTAAATTGGCATTCATTACCGCTTCATTCTTTTTGAATTTCGACTTAATGAAAGCAATTGAACTATCCATTGAACGGTGGTACATGAAATAAATCAGACCAAGAACAAACATGTTTTTACAACGGTCGATTTCTTTCACACCCAAACCACTATCCTGCAAAGCAGCTCTTGTAATTTTGGTTACATCAACAGTTTTTAAATCGTAGGCACTTAAAGAACCATCTGTAAGCGGATTTTGGTCTTCAGGCACATTGGCCAATCTCATATTTTTTGCATCAAAGCCATCTGAATTAGCGATGATAACACCACCCTTTTTCAGGTTTTTTATATTGGCTTTTAAAGCAGCCACATTCATTGCAACCAAAACATCACTCTGATCTCCTGGAGTATGAATGGCAGTTGAACCGAAGTGAATCTGGAAACCGGAAACACCGGCCAGAGTTCCTTGTGGGGCGCGGATTTCAGCTGGGAAATCCGGGAAGGTAGCTAAATCGTTACCAAATAAGGCAGCAGCATTGGTGAATTGCGTACCTGTTAATTGCATCCCATCACCGCTATCTCCGGCGAAACGAATAACAACTGATTCTAATTCTGTATCTA
>JBMLPO010000151.1:0-8353 GCA_049242065.1 Bacteroidia bacterium | reverse complement strand
CCTTTTCATCTAATCTTCTTAATCTAGCAGCAGCACTTGCTCCGCCTGCTACAGCTCCTATAATTACGTATTTCATATGTCAATTTGATGAGGCAAAAATAGAGAGCTGATTTTAAATCTTATGGAACAAGTGTCACCAAAATCTCTATTTTATGTCCTTAACGGATGAAATATGACAATTGTGAATGGGTTTTCATATAGGTACAAATGCAGCCGATAGCATAAAAAAAACCGGTAAATAAATGTTACCGGCTCTTTTTCCTAATCAAACGAAATTGTAAATGTTAAGGTAGGATTACTTTATTAATCACATGAACTACTCCGTTTGTTGCTTGTAAATCGGCTGTAGTCACGCTGATATCTGTGGTTTTGCCTCCACTGAATTTTACACCCATAGTGGTATTAAAAGTTAACTCTACATCTTTGTTTAATGTGGTTACTTTTTGGTTGTTTTGGATTTGGTTTGATCTAACTTGAGAACCCAATACATGTCCTGTTAAGATTGGAGTTAAAGCCTCTTTAGTGAAATCTTCTAATTTGAAATTGATATCTGAAAAAGCTTTATCGGTTGGTGCAAATACAGTTAAGGCTTCACCATCTTCTAGAGTAGAAACCAATTCTGCTTTGTCTAATGCACTGACCAAAGAATTGAATGAACCATTGTTCACGGCAATATCCACTACAGTTGGTGGAATCAATACTTCATCAACCACATGAACAATACCATTGCTGGCTTCAATATTGGCAGAAACTACATTGGCAGCATTGTTAATTTTAACAGGATTCACAGCGATTTTTAATGAAACCCCATTGCCATTTACAGTAAATGCAGTAGGAACATAGGTATTACTTAATTCAGTTGATTTTACTTTTGAACCCAAAGCATGAAAAAGAATGACACTTTTCAATTCTTCAATTTCTTCTGGGTCGGTTATTTCATTGATTTCTTGAATGCCTATTTCTAATTTTCTAAAAGCTGCATTGTTTGGTGCAAATACAGTGAAAGTACCTGTTCCACTTAATAGTGTTTTTAATCCAGCTTTATCGATTCCAGCTACTAAAATGCTGAAGTTGGTGTCGGCCTTAGCAATTTCATAAATGGATTTGGCTGGAGGGGTAACAGTTGTGTTGTTACTTGATTCTTCTTTTTTACAGGCAGTCAAGCCTAATGATAATAATGTGATGCCTAAGGCAATTGATTTGAAACTTGGTTTGTTCATAATTTGATGAATTTGTGTGATAGACCCATACATAATGAAAAGGATGTCTGGATGGTTTATTTTTTTTGGGTAGATGACACAATTCTGACTTTAATGTTTAATTAAATCATAAAATAAAAACTATTTGAACAATGCTAATATTGCTTTGTTATGCAGGAATTTGAGACTATAAATGGAGATTTTGTCAAGCCTATATTTACCTAGTTTTATTTCTTCCATACACGCTTATGTTTCATTTTTGTGTAGTGTACTTCATCAAATATTTTGAAATGAAATGACCCATATGAAAAGGGGGAACTGAAATGTTTGAAGAAGAAATGAGAGCTTTAAAATAATGAGATAACAAATGTTTTGAAGGAGTGACTAAGGTATTTTCAAAACACAACTGACCAAAAGGGAAAGGACATGTGGAATAAAAAAAGCCTTGACAAATTTTACTGTCAAGGCTTTCATTTTGTACCCGGAGCCGGAGTCGAACCGGCACGATTTCTCGCTAGTGTTTGAGACTAGTGCGTCTACCAATTCCGCCATCCGGGCAGAATCCGTTCTATTTGAACGGGGTGGCAAAAATAAGTTTATTCAATTAAAAACCAAATTCTTTGCCTAATTCTTTCAAAATCCACTGAAAACTAATGCTCTGCGGTTTTGCTCTTGCTGAATAGACTTTTAATTTTAACAGCGGGAACCCAAATTTTAGATAAGGCATATTTAATTGGATTTTCTTTTTTTACATGCCAAACAGTAGTTCTTGGTGCTTCAATATGAGATTTGTGCAAGGTGTAGGCATAAGCTGCAATAGAGGTTCTGTATTTGCCTTCAGGGAAGTTGATTGGGTCGTAACCATGCAAAGTATAACTTCTGCAATGCATGATGGCTAATCGATTAAAAGGTACATCCACTTCGGTTTTTTCTCCTGTTCTACCATCTTCTAATCTGAGTTCACCTCCATATTCTTTTTTCCAATCCTTATTGATATAAACCAATAAGTTTAGGTTTCTATACCATTCTTCATTGAGTGGATGGTAATTAAAATCGGCATGCATGTCTAAAAAACTACCTTTTTTGCCTTGGTGAATTCCTCCGCCATAAAATCCATTGTCGATAAATACATCTTCATTGGTGATATAAGAAATGAGTTCGGCAAATTTCTTGCTGGTTAAATCATCGTACAATTCTTTGAACACACCGCCCAATTCCCAGTATTTACTTTTCTCATATTTCTCTTTGGCAAATACATAATCAGCACTTGGTGTTTCAATATTGGGGATCTTGTTATACAGCTCAGTGAGTTTGTCATCTTCACAAAAATCATCAATGCCAATATGCGGGAATGGTTTGGCTGTAAGGAATTGTTCTCTGAACTTGTCTTTATTGGCTTCTAAATAATCAAAACGAATCATAGTGGTGTTTTTATGTTCCGCAATTATTCATTTTTGCTCAAGTTTAACAATGATTTGTGTCAGTTAATCAAAACAAAAATGCGTGGTTTTTTCTGCACTCGTTTTCTTAAAATTAAAATGGGATGAGATAATGGTTTGATTTTTGTTAGGTCTCATTCAAATTTATAATCTATGAAAAAGACCATACTGCTATTTTTCTTGCTCATTCCCCTGTTGCAATTACAGGCTCAATACAAGTTGGGCTCATCGGTTGTTACAGCACAATTGAATCTTCAAAATTCATATGTTCAAATCAATAATCCAGCTCTAAGCACTATTGCCGATAAGGAAGTGTTTTCAACTAGTGGACAATTCGGTCTTCAATATGAAAAAGTATATCAGAACAATAAAATGTATGGTATCGGCATTTTGGTAAACAATGCAAATTTCACCAAAGATTATACGAATTACTTAGCAGGTTTGTCTTTTAGTCATCGGAATATTTTTCCATTAAAAGAGAAATATGGCTTTCATGTATTATCAAATGTGAGTTGTTTAGCAGGTGAGTATATCAGCTCTTTTTTCGGACCTAAAAATCAAAGTTTTCAAATGCAAATAGGTGCAAATGCAAACGCAGGTATTTATTATTTTCTAAATAAAAATGTGGTCTTTGGATTGAATTATAATTTGATGCGCTTTAGCTATAGTTCAAGAAAAAATAATGAAAAAAATTCAAGCTTGTATCTAGATTCTGAATTTGAAAATACAGACTTTTCGCTCAGTCTAAGTAATGGTTTTAGTTTAAGTAATTTGAGTTTGAGTGTTCAATATGTTTTCCAATCAAAAAAATAAAAACATGAGAAATTATTTATTAGCCATTTTACTTCTTGTAAGTCAAATTTCATTTGCACAGTTTAGTGTAAATCAAAAAACGATTTCTGGATATACTTTTTTTGATTTCCAAAATCAACAAAACAAAAACTTCAATTATATAGGGTCTGATACAATAAAGGTTCAACTGAGAAATAATCAAACTGTTGGACTGAATATTGGCTTGGGTAAAGGGAAATTTGTTTCAGAAAAAAAGTTAAAAACCTGGTCCATTCATTACAATTTTACTTCTAATAGTGCTTTGTCTGAAAATTTTGATTCTCTAGAAAAAAATCGACTTAGTTTCAATAATAGCAAAAGTGTAGAGCACAATATTTCACTTAGAAATACGACAACAAACTTTGTTTCCATTCAACCTAAATTTGGTTTTTTATGGTCATACACTTATTCGCTTCAACTGTTATTGTCTAAAAGAGAGTATCAAAATACTAGTTCTGGAAATGATGTTTTTACCACCAAAAATCCATCCATCGGAATAGGTGCTAATTTAAATGCGGGTTTATGGTATAAAATTAATGAGCGCTTTTTTGTGCAAGCATCATATAACCTTGTTTCTGCTCATCTTAGCTATTCCAATTTGTCGAATAGCAGTTCAAGCACTGCCCGCACTTCTAATATCAATCTAGGAATAAATGCCATCAATTCGGTTAATATGGGTCCTGAATACATTGGATTTGGATTCACTTATATCATGAAACCTTAGTATAATCTGCTGAGTATAATTTTAAGTTATTGGATTCAGAAACATGATTGGCTTTGTTCATGCAACTAAACAGATGTAGATGAAATACATCGAATTGGTATCTGAAGAAGCCGGACTGTTTCTGAATTTTTAGCTCATATTCCTAGTTCTTAAGAGAGTTGATTGAATAGAATTATCTATATTATATCAAACTTAATTTACTATTTGTTTGTTAAGTAAGTTTAATTGATTTTGCAGGAATGAGATTTTCTATCAAGTGTTGGTCATTATTGGCTTTTATATTTTTTATTGGATTCAATGAATCTTTTGCCCAAACAAGGGTTACCATTTCTGGGTATGTAAAAGATTCAACTACGGGTGAAACCTTGATTGGTGCTACCATCAAAATCAAACAAACCAATAAAGGCACTGCCACCAATCAATATGGTTTTTTCTCACTGAATTTAGAAGAGGGCGAACAAACATTATTGGTTTCCTATATTGGTTATGAGTCCAAATTAGTAACAATTCAATCTGCCAAAAATAAAAACCTTTCTATTGCATTAAGTCCAGTTGGTGTCAAAGCCCGCGAATTAGTTATTACAGGTGAACGCAGTGATAAAAATGTAAGAAGTACAGAGATGAGTCGGATAGAAATCTCAGGAGAAAAAATCAAATCATTGCCTGTGATTTTTGGTGAACCCGATGTATTAAAAGCCATTACTTTATTACCTGGTATCAAAAGCGGGGGAGAGGCCAGTACTGGCTTTTATGTACGTGGGGGTGGTCCCGATCAAAACCTCATCCTCATGGATGAAGCAGTTGTTTACAATCCGTCTCATCTGTTTGGTTTTTTATCTGTATTTAATTCAGATGCAGTAAAAAATATAGATGTAATCAAGGGAGGAATGCCTGCCAATTATGGTGGAAGGTTGTCGTCAATTCTGAATGTGAATATGCGTGAAGGCAATAACCAGCAATACAAAACCAGTGGGGGTGTTGGTTTGATATCAAGCCGACTCACTTTTGAAGGACCCATTCAAAAAGGTAAAAGTAGTTTTTTGGTTTCTGCGCGTAGAACATATATTGATGTATTGGCAAAGCCATTTATCCCTACACGTTTAGCAGGTAATAGTTATTATTTTTATGATATGAACCTGAAGGGAAATGTGATCTTAGGTGAGAAAGATCGATTGTTTATTTCAGGTTATTTCGGTAGGGATATACTTGATTACAACAGTCCGATGAACAAAGATGTATTCTTTAATTTTGGTTGGGGAAATAGCACTGCTACGGTTAGATGGAACCATATTTTTAATTCCAAATTATTTGTGAATACCAGTCTGATTTTTAATAGATATGATTTGTTCAATGACTTTACTTTTGGTACCAGTGGATTCAATGTTAGAAGTAGTGTGCAAGACTGGAACCTCAAATCAGATTTTAGTTGGTTTGCTTCAGAAAAGCATCAAGTAAAATTCGGATTGAATTATACATTTCATACCTTCCAACCAGGGATTTTATCAGGAGCTATTGGTTCTACCAATATCAGTCAAGAAATCAATAAACAGTATGCACATGAGTATGCAGCCTACTTCATGGATGAATGGCAATTGAGTCAGCGTTTGAGTCTTAATCTTGGTTTAAGAGCAGTAGCATTTAATTTAGTAGGTCCTTATACGCAACAAATCTTTGATAACAATACCCAGTTGCCAACAGGTCAAACAAGAACTTATGCATCTGGTGAGTCCATTGCATTTTACCCGCGACTCGAGCCTCGTGCGAGTGGTACTTATTTAATCAATGAACAGTCTTCGGTGAAAGCATCCTTCACACAAACCTATCAGTTTTTGCATTTAGCAACTACTAGTGGAGCCCAGTTTCCATTAGACTTATGGGTGCCAAGTTCACAAAAAGTTAAACCACAATTGGCTTACCAATATGCTTTGGGATACTTTAGAAACTTCAAACAAGATGCCTATGAATCATCGGTTGAAGTGTATTATAAACCCATGTTGAATCAAATTGAATTCAAACCCGGAGCCCAATTGTTCTTTAATCAGAATTTAGAAAACGAAATGGTTTTTGGTAAAGGATTGAGTTATGGCGCCGAGTTCTTTTTAAAGAAGAAAACAGGTGATTTAACTGGATGGTTTGGTTATACTTGGAGCAGAACCACTAGGCAATTTGATGCATTGAACAATGGCAATCCCTACTTCTTTCGATACGATAGAACCCATGATTTTTCTTTATTGTTATCGTATCAAATTAATAAAAAATGGAATGCCAATTTTGTATTTGTTTACGGAACAGGTAATGCAGTTACCTTACCAGTTGGCAGATATACTTATCGTTTTGGTGTCAATCCACAAGAACAAAGACCAGAATTTGTTGTAGTAGATGTGTATGATAAAGTAAATGATTACAGATTACCTGCCTACCATAGAGCTGATGTATCATTTACTTATTTAGCTAAGAAAACAGATAAATGGGAGAGTTCATGGAATTTCTCTATTTATAATATTTATAACAGAGCCAATCCTTACTTCATTTATTTTTATCCAGATATTGAAAAGAATGAAGTGAAAGCCTACATGGTTTATTTATTTCCAATACTTCCATCTGTTCAATGGAATTTTAAATTTTAAAAGAATGAGAGTTTCGATTTTATATATACTGTTTGCGGTTTTTGTTTTGAGTGCTTGCGAAAAGGAAATAGATATTGTTGTGCCAGGTGTGCAAGAACAATTGGTAGTTGAAGCCAGCATCAACCAAAAAATTCCTAGTTTGAATTATGTATTCATCAATAAAACCATCGATTATTTTAAACCTGATTTAAGTTTAAATGGATTGAGTAATGCCAGTGTGTTTATTACTGAAGGGAGCATTGTTGGTTCAGATACTTTGTACAATGGTACACGATATCAGTTTCTAGCATTATCAGATAGTTTATTGCCGGGAGTTTATGCAAACCCTTTGTTTATGGGTAAAGAAAATACGCCCTATTCATTGGATATTACCATGCAAGATGGAAGAAAAGTAAGCGGCAAAACTTTTATTGGCAAAGCACCTGTAATAGATAGTTTGGTTTATTGGTATGAAATTGAAAACAAGGATACCAATTCATTTTTTTGGATGCAATGGTTTGATGGACCAGAACAAAACAATTATAGAATGGCCTTGTATAACAATGTTGATTCGGTTTTATTAGGATGGGGAGCTGCTCAAAGGTTTTATACATTTGATGATGAATTACTGAACAATACCAAACGCCCTTTTAGAACTTTTAGAGGTTATGATTATGGCGATACCATCAATATATTTTTATCATCTATAGGAAGAAAAGAGTATTTGTTCTGGGAATCGTTTGGGAATGCAGCCAACAATGGAGGACCCTTTGCTACACCTGTAAGTGTGAAATCAAATATCAGTGGTGGTATAGGCTCCTTTACAGGATATGCCATTGAGAACAAAAGAATTATTTTGAGGTGATTCAAAATCGATTATTCCGATTCTTTACAATGTCAAATACCTTTATACGAAGTGAATTCGCGTAATCTGATAATTTAGAATCTGAAATAATTAACAAAGAACAATCTTTAGCACCTGTTAAAATAAGAGAATCGGTTAGACCAAGATCATAAATGAAAATTGTTCAGTTCCTAGCCATGATTCAATGTATCTTTCCGAACTTTGTTTGATAGTATCTGTTATTTTTTCAATGTATAACTGTTTATGAGTTCCATTGAATTGATGAAGTAAATTGTCAACCTCTGTCCAAACATTTGGTAATGCAATCAAACTACTCCTATCAGGAATATGAGTTAATAAGTCCCAAAAATCAGTTTCTTCTAAATAGAAGTTCTTATTTGTTTTGAGATTAAATGAGGGTCAATCATCCCTAGAATTAAAACAACCAATGCATGGGTGTCAATAATAATCTTCTGCATTAAAAATATATAGACCGGTAATTTCTTTTGCTGAATTGATAGTTAACATTTACGATTATCCGCCTGTTTACCTAAAACAAATTTAATTCTGATAATCAATGAAATTGTTATTCTTTCTTTGGAAATGAATCTTTTATTGTACTATAATTTAATGAGCCTTTAGGTACATAATATCGGATGAACATGAATGAATAAAAAAAAACATCCTCAGAGTCAAGCGCGGACCGAAGG
>JBMLPO010000150.1:0-1010 GCA_049242065.1 Bacteroidia bacterium | reverse complement strand
AGTAAGTTTTGATAATTGTGTAATTTGAATAGACTTGCTGATTCTGATGTAAGTATCTGGTTTTCAATTAGTAAATTGCAATCACAAGAGAACCTTGGCGGAATTAGCTCTCAGATTTATTCGATAAAATAAATTAGAAAAAGGCTTTGAAATAAAATAGGAACAAGTAAACTATAATGGTAATTGTGTTTTTTAGAACCTAATTAACCCTTCCCAATCCTCCCAAAAGTTTGAATTCATGGCAGTCATCTCGACTTTTATTTTAGGAAATAACAAACCATATGCAAAATGCCGACCTAAATGGGTCGGCATTTGTGTATGGAAAAGATAAGGAGAATTGTTTTTACTAGATTCAAAGTTTTTCTGAGAGCCTGAAAATGATTCTATGCACAAAGCTTTATTTATCCATTGAACCGCCAATTTATTGTAGGTGTTGTTATCTGCTGCCCTTTTTTTAATGTCCTGTTTGCTTTGCCAATTCCCAAGCCTTAAATTGATTGGAGAATGTAGGATTGAGTAAAGCTAATTGGTTACTTATATTTTGTGCTAAAACAAAATCTCCTGCATTATAATACGCCTCTCCTAAAGTGTCTAGAAAATCAAAATCTCCGATTTGATATAAATTTAAAACTTGAGCCCAATGTACAGCTTTCAAAAAATCTTTTTCCTTTATCAAGGTGTAAACTAATGAATTAATTACTTGAGCAGGTATTTTTTTCATGATCAGGGAATGTAAAATGCTATCCTTATTTAATTTTAAAAAACTTAGTTCATAATTTTTATAGATATTTACCTCTTTAGCTGTAGCTGCAGCTCTTGGGGTTCCTCGATGTTTAAATTCCTCAAAATATGATTTTGTAAAAACAGGTAATTTGTAGATTTTTTTATCTTTATCATACTCGGCAGTAAGTTTGAATAAATATTCAACATCTAACTTTCGTGATTTGATTGCTTCTTCTAAATCCGTAACTCTATCACTATACATAAAGTCTGGCATTTGCTTAAAATCA
>JBMLPO010000149.1:0-1113 GCA_049242065.1 Bacteroidia bacterium | reverse complement strand
TAACAGTGGTAGAATAAATCGTAATCAAGACGTTTTTATTGAAGCTGAGCGAGATGGTGAATGCGTTTGTCCTTATTGCTCAAACAATCTGGATAATCCATTATATTTCAGAATTTCATCCTCATTTATGAATAGAATTCTATCGGATGTGTTTCTGGAAAACACACCTGGGGCTGATGAAATTCGTTCGGAAATGCTATGGGAAGGACACAAATACATTTCATTTACAGATAGCCGTCAAGGAACGGCTAAAATATCAGCATTAATTAATATTGATAACGAGAACAATTGGATTCGCTCTCAGGTGTTTCATAAGCTATGGCAAGAACAATTAAATAATTCCTCTGATGAAACCTTTAATTCTGATGAATTAAAAGAGCTTGAAGAACAATTGGCACTTCAAAAGATTCCGGTATTAAGGAAAGCTATTGAAGAAAGTATTAATAGCATAAAAGCCAATGCTCAAAGAAACAACGAAAAAGTAAGATTGTCTTGGGCGCAATTTTATGATTATTTAAATCCTAAATCAGACTTAAAAACACTTTTCAAGAATAACAATCCAAGAGAAGATAATATGAGTAATCTTGAAAGATATTCAAGAGCTCTTCTATTAGACAATTTTGCCAGAAGATTACCCAGAGAGCGCTCACTAGAAAATTTGGGAATGGTTAGTTTGGTATATCCTGATTTGGATAATGTTCAATTACCTGCAATCGCAGCTCAATACAATTTAACTTTAGAGGATTGGAAAAGTATTTTAAAAATAGGATTAGATTATGTTATCAGATACCAATTTAACTTCTTTGTTGACAATGTAATTTATCCTTATTCAACTTCCTTTTTAAGAAGCGTGCATATCCATGAGCCGGATTCAAACATGCTGAATGTAAAAAAATGGCCTACATTCAGTAGAAATGAATTAAGACCAAATAGAATGGCACTATTATTATGTGCTGGTTTAGGGTTTGTAAACAGAACTGAAATTAATAGTGAAATTGAAGATGATATAAATTTATTATTAACTGAAATTTGGAGAACTATAAGAAGTAGAGTTCTAGAGGCTGATGGTAATGGGTTTAAGCTTAAAGTTGAGGAGAGAACAAAATTTCAATT
>JBMLPO010000148.1:5380-5908 GCA_049242065.1 Bacteroidia bacterium | reverse complement strand
AGCCAATATCATTGTTCTTTATGGAAAGGGTAAAAATGAGAAAATCATTCAATCGAGAATGTTGGCATTAAAATCTAAATACCCTCAGTTCACTATCAAATCAATGGAACTTGCGAGATATAATGAGTTCAAGAACTTTTTCACATTAGGTAAAAGCCACCATGTTTTTATTGATTCTGATAACGAATACCAAGTAAATGGAGCCCTAAGAATGTTATCAGACACTAATCAATTCACTGATATTTTTGTGTATGGAAATAAAAAATGGCTTGATTTTAAAAATATACATGCTCCAACTTGGTTACAATTACATGTAAAAATGATTAGCCCTTTATTCATGGATCATGAGTCGCCTATTGGAAAGCAATTTATTGAACAATACATTGAAAGATATGCTTGCGAACCAAATGAATTTGCTGTTTCCGGTTATGATCAAATCATTTATTTCTTAATACATTTAGCAGAAAATGATTGTAAAGTAATTCCTGAAAACTTTAACAAAAGGCAGAAATTAGTTGGCGGTATTTA